>NZ_JBHVET010000911.1:0-2896 GCF_042802135.1 Kitasatospora sp. NPDC057512 | reverse complement strand
GCTCCAGGGCGGCCCGGCCGGCGGCCTCCAGGACGCTCTCGTCGGGGGCCAGGTGCACCCGGCTGCTGAGCACGTCCCGCAGGTAGCGCTCCAGCGGGTGACGCCGGCTCAGGCCGGGGTTGCCGGTGAGGGCGACGGCCTGCTGGACCACAGCCGTCGCGGCCCGGGTGGCCAGCAGGTGGGCCGGACCGGTCCGGGCGACGGCCTCCCGGTCGCCCCGGTCCACCCGGGAGGCCAGGCCCTCGACCAGTTCCTCGGCCCCGATCAGCTGGGCCTCGATCTCACCGAGGGCGGTCCGGTAGCGGGGCAGGGTGCCGAGCGGCTCGGTCAGATTGGCCGGGGTGCGCTGGTTGAGGAAGCGGATCAGCCAGGCCTCGGCGGCCCGGGCGACCCCGATCGCCACGGCGGAGAGGGCCAGGTCGTGCCAGGCCAGGGAGAGCTCGGCGTCGGCGTCGGCACTCTGACGGGCCGTCCGGCGACCGTTCGTCAGGCCGAGCGCGAGGTCGCCCGGCACCCGGACCGCGTCCAGCACCACGTCGTGGCTGGCACTGGCGCGGAGCCCGAGCTGGTCCCAGGTCGGGTCGATCTCCAGGCCCTCGCTCTCGCCGCGGACCAGGAAGGTGCCGACCCTCGGCTCCTCCTCGTCGGTCCGCGCGGTCACCGCCATCCAGGCGAGCGCCTCGGCCCCGGTGCAGTACGTCTTCCGGCCCGTCAGCAGCCAGCCGTCGCCGTCCCGTCGGGCGACCGTGCCGGGCAGCTCGCCCGCCCCGGCACCGGGCTCCGCCCGCAGCGTGTTGACCAGCGCCGGGCCGCGCCGGGACTCGGTGAGCAGCCGTCGGTAGCCGGCCGTCGGCCAGTCGGCCCGGCGGGCCTGCTCGGCGTGCTGGAGCAGGGTGAAGGCGGTGACCACGGCCACCGAGGCGTCCCCGCGGCCGAGTCGGGACAGCACCCGGACGGTGTCGGCGAGCGTTCCGCCCGGCCCGCCGTACCGCTCGGAGACGGTGAGGGTGAGCAGTCCGGCCTCGTGGACGGCCTCGATCCCCTGGTACGGGAAGGTCGCGTCGCGGTCGTGCTCCTCGGCGCGGGCGGCCAGCAGGTCGACCACCCGGGGCAGTCCGGCGAGGGCGGTCTCGACCGCGCTCCGGTCGGGTGCCGCGCCGCCGGGGGCGGAACCGGATGCGGAACCCGTGGGTGTGGAACCGGTGGATTCGAGATGGCCGGAATCCGTCGGTTCGGAACCCGCCGACGGAGCGGCGGTCCGGGAACGGCGCCCGGCGGACGCGTTCCTGGGCGAACGGTTGTCGGCGGGGCGGTCGTCGGACGCGTGGTCCTCGGACGAACGCTCGGCGGTCGAACGGTTGGCGGCGCGGGTGGTCATGATGCTGTGCCTCCGGACGGCAGCGTGGGCTCGGCGGGTGCGGGCGGCACGCCGTACGGGCGCGCGGTGGCGATCGGCGGCCCCGGAGGCCGGCTCACGGCCCGCCCCTGGTCCCGGCGCCGACCGGACACCCGGCCGACATCCTGCCGCCGGGGGACGAATCCCCCTCAGCGGCCCGGACACGCCGCGCTGGCGGTGCGCCGCAGGTCCAGATGCCTGCGACGGGTCAGCAGCGGAAGGCGGCACGGCATGTTCGCGACTGTACGAACCGTTGATCGATACCGTCAAGCAGCGTCCGACCCCCGGGCGGAGCCGGTCGGCCCCGGCGGGATCAGCCCTGCTGGAACATGTCCGCGGGGAGCGGCTTCAGCAGCTGATACAGGTCGTCCGAAATCGGTCGGTCCCAGGACGCGACGGTGACCAGGACGCCGTCGCTGCGGCCGAACTGGGCGCAGAACACGCGCTCCTCGCTGACCTTGACCTTCTTCACGATCAGCAGGTCGTCCCCGAGCATCACCGGGAAGTCCTCGGCCGAGACGAACTCGACCGGCTCGTCGTTCTCCAGCGCCGCGAGCAGCTGCCGCACCTCGAAGGGCACGTCGTCGCCGGTCTCCCGGGCGGGCGAACCCTCGGGGAGGTTGCCGATGAACATCGCCGGACCTCTGCCGCCGAACAGGTCGTAGCGCAGGAAAATCCCCTGGCAGGAGCCGTCCGGGCCGGTCATCATGGCCGCACCGAAGTCACCGGGCCAGTCGCCCGGGTCCATCGCGAGCACGTCGAAGTCCGGGCCGGCGGGCTGTCCGGAGCGACGGCGGAGAAAAGACATGGGAACATCGTACGTGTCCGGCACACCGCGTTCGCGAGGTGGGTGGGGCACCGCCGGGGGGTGGCCGGGAGATCGACGCTCAGAGACCAATGTTGACTCTGAGCAACCGTCCGGGCTACGTTCGGTTCAGCACGACAGCCGTTCTGGGTTTCACCCTCCGGGGGGACGGCATGTCGCAACGCGGCCCTACACGCGTTTCCCTCACCGTGCACTTGTCGTGCCGAACTGCCGAGCACCCAGCTTCGTCGTCGCACACAGCACAAACACACAAGCCAACAGTTCCAAGTCTCACAAGCCAGATCCGCGGGGCCCCGGCCCGTCGCTCCCGTGGATCTGCTCGGGACGCCGCCGCGTGGGGGCGTGCGGGTCCCGAGCACCGGTGCCGTCATCCGAGTCGCTCTCGGCTTCGGCGCCAACCTCCCGGCGACTGCCGGCCCCATCTCGGGGCCGGGACCGGCCGACGCACCCCGGTGCGCAGGGGATGACTGGGAGGATGGCCTGGCAGTACTGCCGGGCCGCACAGCAGGCGCCGTGTCTGGCCGCGTGGGGGCGGTGGGCACGGCGTCTGCCCGTGCTCATACTCTGAGCTGCGTTTGTCTAACAGTCAACAGAAATTCTGACGGGGCACGCTCAATGGATCATCAGTTGTGATGTTCGGACCCGAAAGATCGCCTACGGAGCGGACCCCCGTC
>NZ_JBHVET010000910.1:0-2897 GCF_042802135.1 Kitasatospora sp. NPDC057512 | reverse complement strand
AACCTCGACTCCCGCTCCGGCGCCGAGATCCTCTCCTTCCTGCGCAACTCCGTGCGCGAGCTCGGCCAGACCGTCGTCATGGTCACCCACGACCCCGTCGCCGCCTCCTACGCGGACCGCGTCGTCTTCCTCGCCGACGGCCGCATCGTCGACGAGCTCCACCAGCCCACCGCCGACACCGTCCTGGACCGCATGCGCCGCTTCGACGCCAAGGGCCGCACCAGCTGATCCGGCGCGGCAGCGCCCGAAGCCACCCGTCCCCCGAGTACCCCCAGGACTGACGCTCCCCCATGTTCCGCACCGCACTGCGCAATGTGCTCGCCCACAAGGGCCGACTGCTGATGACGGTACTGGCCGTCATGCTCGGCACCGCCTTCGTGTCCGGCACGCTGGTCTTCTCCGACACCTTCGGCAACGCGCTGAGGACCCAGAACTCCAAGAGCTACACCGACGTCGCCGTCACGGTCAGCGACCGCGAGGCCCGCAACCTCAGCGACGACGACGGCGGCCGGATCGCCGGTCCGACCCTCACCGAGGAGACCCGCACCAAGGTCGCCACGGTGCCCGGCGTCGCCGAGGTCCGCGGCGTGGTCAGCGGCTTCGCCGGCATCGCCGACACCAAGGGCGCGCTGATCGGCAACGGCTTCTCCACCACCGGCACCAACTACGTGCCGGGCGCCGACGGCACCGACCCGCGCTACCCGCTGGTCGAGGGCCGCGGCCCGAAGGACGCCACCGAGATCGCGCTGGACCGCAAGACCGCCGAGAAGGGCGGCTACAAGGTCGGCGACACCGTCCGGGTCGCGGTCAACGGCCCGGTGATGAAGCTCAAGCTCACCGGCACCCTGACCACCAACGACCCGCGCGTGGTGGCCGGCGGCTCGCTCGCCGCCTTCGACACCGCCACCGCCCAGCAGCTCTACCTGACCCCGGGCCGCTACGCCGAGCTGGACGTCAAGGCCAAGCCGGGCACCGACGACGCCGCGCTGCTCGCCGCCGTCAAGCAGGCCGTCCCGCAGGGCGACTTCATCGAGGCGAAGACCGGCCGTGAACTCGCCGCCGAGCAGGACGAGATGATCAGGAAGGGCACCACCGTCCTGACCACCGTCCTGATGGGCTTCGCGGGCATCGCGCTGTTCGTCGGCATCTTCATCATCGCCAACACCTTCACCATGCTGGTCGCCCAGCGCACCAAGGAGCTGGCGCTGCTGCGCGCCGTCGGCGCCACCCGCCGCCAGATCACCCGCTCGGTGCTGATCGAGGCCGTGCTGGTCGGCCTGACCGCCGCGGTGACCGGTCTGCTGGCGGGCATCGGCATCGCCGCCGGACTCAAGTCGCTGCTCAACGGCCCGATGGACGCCAACCTGCCGGACGGCCCGCTGATCATCGCCCCGACCACGGTGGTCGCCGCGCTCGCGGTCGGCGTGCTGGTGACGGTGCTGGCCGCCTGGCTGCCCGCCCGCCGGGCCTCCCGGATCGCCCCGGTGGCGGCGATGAGCTCGGCCGAGCAGCCCGCGACCCAGAAGGGCCTGCGGATCCGCAACACCATCGGCCTGCTGTTCTCCCTGGCCGGCCTCGCCGCGCTGGCCAGTGGTGTCGGCGGCAAGGAGGTCAAGCTGGTCGGCCTCGGCGCCGGCGCGCTGCTGATCGGCGTGTTCGTGCTGACCCCGCTGCTGTCCCGGCCGCTGATCGCGCTGTTCGCCCCGCTGCTGCGCGCCGTGTACGGCGCCCCGGGCAAGCTGGCCCAGGAGAACGCGGTCCGCAACCCGCGCCGCACCGCCGCGACCGCCTCGGCGCTGACCATCGGCGTCACCCTGATCACCTCGCTGACGGTGATCGGCGCCTCGGTGAACCAGGCGGTGGACAAGGCCGCCGAGACCGACCTCAAGGCCGACTACACCGTCGCCATGCAGAACTTCTCGAAGCTCTCCCCCGAGGTCGCCGCCCAGATCGCCAAGGCGCCCGGCGTCAGCGTGATCAGCGCCGAGCGCGGCGTCACCGTCAAGACCGGGCAGAACGGCGAGGACAGCGAGTGGATGACCGCGGTGGACGCCGCGACCATCGACCAGCTGGCCACCGTCAAGGTCAAGGAGGGCTCCCCGGACGCCCTCAAGCAGGGCAGGCTGCTGGTCAGTTCGGGCCGCGCCGAGCGCGCCGGCTACAAGGTCGGCGACACCCTCGCCGTCACCTACCCGGACGGCGCCAAGGGCTCGCTGACCATCGGCGGCATCCTGGAGGCCCACACCGCGCTGGCCTCGGTCGTCGTCCCGGAGGCCGTGGTCGCCCCGCACCTGGCGCCCGGCACCGGCCTGGAGAAGGTCCTGGTCAAGGGCACCAACGGCGCGACCGAGGAGCTGAAGCAGGCGCTGCGCGACGCGACCGGCGGCAACCCGCTGATCGCGGTCAAGGGCGCGAAGGAGATCAAGGCGGAGAACCGCCAGATGATCACCGGCATCCTCAACATGATGTACGGGCTGCTCGGCATGTCCGTGGTCATCGCGGTGCTCGGCGTGGTCAACACCATGGCCATGTCGGTGTTCGAGCGCCGCCGGGAGATCGGCATGCTGCGGGCGATCGGCCTGGACCGGCTCGGCATCCGCCGGATGGTCCGGCTGGAGTCGCTGCTGATCGCGCTGTTCGGCGGGCTGGTGGGTGTCGGGCTCGGCATCCTGGTCGCCTGGGCGGGCGTGCGCACGATGGCGGACAGCCTCAAGGACATCACCACCGTGGTGCCGCCGGTGCAGACCGTCGGCTTCCTGCTCGCGGCCGCCGTGATCGGCCTGCTGGCCGCGCTCTGGCCGGCCCACCGGGCGGCGAAGCTGGACATCCTGGACTCGATCAAGAGCCAGTAGTCCGGGCCCGGAACGGACGGAGCCCCCGGGGCGGTTCGCGAGAAC
>NZ_JBHVET010000909.1:0-2900 GCF_042802135.1 Kitasatospora sp. NPDC057512 | reverse complement strand
GGTCCGGACCGGGGCGCCGGCGGCGGCCCGGCCCCGGCGGCCCGCCGCCGGGGCGGCCGGGTCCGGATGACCGGCAAGCAGCGGCGCGAGCAGCTGCTGGAGATCGGCCGGACGGTCTTCGCGGAGCGCGGCTACGACGGCACCTCGGTGGAGGAGATCGCCGAGCGCGCCGGGGTGTCGAAGCCCGTGGTGTACGAGCACTTCGGCGGCAAGGAGGGGCTGTACGCGGTGGTCGTCGACCGCGAGATGCAGCTGCTGCTGGACATGGTGACCGGGGCGCTGACCGGCGGGCACTCGCGCGAGCTGCTGGAGCAGGCCGCCTTCGCGCTGATGGACTACATCGACACCTCGACGGACGGCTTCCGGATCCTGGTCCGGGACTCCCCGGTGGCCCAGTCGACCGGCACCTTCGCCTCGCTGATCAGCGACATCGCCACCCAGGTCGAGGACATCCTGGGCCTGGAGTTCAAGTCCCGCGGCTTCGACGCCCGGCTGGCCCCGATGTACTCGCAGATGCTGGTCGGGATGGTCGCGCTGACCGGGCAGTGGTGGCTGGAGGTCCGCAAGCCGGACAAGGCGACGGTGGCGGCGCACCTGGTGAACCTCGCCTGGCACGGGCTGGAGGGCCTGGAGCGGCACCCGAGGCTGGTCGGCGAGCGCAAGGGCTGACCGGCCGGCCCGCACCGGCCCGCCCCCCGGCCTCACCCCTGCGGCCGCCTCACCCCTGCGGCCGCCTCACCCCCGCGGCCGCCTGGTCCCCACGGCGAAGATCCGCCGGAACGGGAAGACCGTCCCGTGCGGCCCGGCCGGGTAGGCCTCGCGCAGCAGCCGCCCGTACTCCGCCAGGAAGGCGGCCCGGTCGGCCGGGTCGGCGAGCCGGGTGAGGACCGGGCGCAGCGCGGTGCCCTTGACCCACTCCAGGACCGGGTCCGGCCCCGGCAGCAGGGTGCGGTAGGTGGTCTCCCAGACGTCCGGCAGGCAGTCGGCGGCGACCAGGGCGTCGAGGTAGCGCTCGGGCGGGTGGACGCCGGCCCGGACGGCCTCCTCGCCGAGCAGGTCCCGCCAGCGGGCGCTGCGGCGCAGGTCGGCGAGCAGGGTGTGGCTGGGGGCGTCGAAGTTGCCGGGCACCTGGAAGGCGAGCACCCCGCCCGGTTCGAGGGCCCCCGCCCAGCGCGGCAGCAGCGCCAGGTGCCCGTCCACCCACTGGAGGGTGGCGTTGGAGACGATCAGGTCGGGCCCGGCCGGGGCCGGGTCGTACTCGCGGGCGTCGGCGAGCAGGTACTCGGCCGTGGGCTCGCCCTCGGTACGGGCGGTGGCCAGCATCGGGGCGGAGTTGTCGACGCCGGTGAGGCGGGCACCCGGCCAGCGCTCGCGCAGCGCGGCGGTGGAGTTGCCCGGGCCGCAGCCGATGTCCAGGATCACCTCGGCACCGGGGTGTGGGAGAGAGGGGACGCGGGCGAGCAGTTCGCGCAGCGGGCGGTTGCGTTCGTCGGCGAAGCGCAGGTACTGCTCCGGGTCCCAGACGGGGGTGGTCATGGTTCACCTCACAGGTATCTCGATATCAAGATATCCAGCGTTAGCCTTGCTGGCACATTTCTCGATGTCAAGAGACTTCACATCGACACATCCACCGATACACTGATCGTCATGGAGGACGAGGTCGACAGGCTGGTCGCAGCGTGGCGCCGGGAGCGCCCCGACCTCGACGTGGAGCCGCTGGAGGTGCTCAGCCGGGTCAGCCGGCTCGCCCGGCACCTGGACCGCGCGCGCCGCACCGCCTTCGCCGAGCACGGCCTGGAGCCCTGGGAGTTCGACGTCCTGACCGCCCTGCGGCGGGCCGGCGCCCCGTACCAGCTCTCCCCCGGCCAGCTGCTCACCCAGACCCTGGTCACCTCCGGCACCATGACCAACCGGATCGACCGCCTCACCGGCAAGGGCCTGGTCAAGCGCCTGCCCGACCCGGACGACCGTCGCGGCGTGCTGGTCAGGCTCACCGATGACGGCCGCGACCGCGCCGACCAGGCGCTCGCCGGACTGCTCTCGCACGAACGCGAACTGCTCGCCCAGCTCACCTCCGGCCAGCAGACCGAACTCGCCGCACTGCTGCGACAGCTGGTCGCCCCGTTCGACAACATCCCGGGCTGACGGCTCCGGGCTCGGGGTCCGGTTCAGGGCCCAGGACCGTTCGACGGTGCCTCAGGGCCGTTCGGCAGTGCCTCAGCGTCGTTCGACGGCGCCTCAGGGCCGCTCGACGGTGCCGACCACCGAGGGCGGCGGGGGTGCGGCCGGCTCGGCCGGGCTGACCCCGGCCCGGCGGGCGACCGCGACGGCCGCCAGCGTGGAGTGCACCCCGAGCTTTCCCAGCACGTTCTGCATGTGCGTCCGGACGGTGTGCGGCGACAGGTAGAGCCGCTCCGCGACGGCCTGCCGGCCGAGACCCGCGACCATACAGCGCAGGATCTGCTTCTCCCGCGGCGTCAGGGTGTCCACCAGCCGTTCGCTCTCGGTGCGGTCCCGCCGGGCGGTGGTGAGCTCGCGGATCACCCCGGTGAGCAGCGCGGGCGGCAGGTGCGTCTCGTCCCGCAGCACGCCCCGGACCACCGCCAGCAACCGGGCCAGCGAACTCTCCTTGGCCACCCAGCCGGTGGCACCCGCGTGCAGGGCGCGGGCGGCGCGGTGCGGATCGTCGGCGGTGGCCAGGACGACGGCGCGCAGCCCGGGGTGGGCGCGGCGGAGCCGGGCGAGCAGGGTGATGCCGTCCGGTGGTGGGGCGGCGGGTCTGAACTGATCACCCCGCAGCGGGTCCACCGCGGCCCGCACACCGGTCGGCAGCCCGCCCGACAGCGGCACCGGCACCCCCACCGGTACGGCCGGCCGGCGCGGCTGCGGCACGGGCGGGG
>NZ_JBHVET010000908.1:0-2906 GCF_042802135.1 Kitasatospora sp. NPDC057512 | reverse complement strand
CGGCCACCCGGGGCTGGCGGTGATCCGGGGTTCGGCGGTCAACCAGGACGGTGCGAGCAACGGGCTCAGCGCTTCGGATCGGCTCAGCGCTTCAGGGCCGCGAGCGTCTCGTCCAGGCTCGGCGTGCCGGGGCGGGGCCGGTTGTACGGGAGCTTGGAGAGCATCGAGCCCATCGCGCAGGTGTTGCTCAGCGCGGAGAAGGCCAGCCCGCCGCCGACGGCGGCGGAGACCCAGCGGGCGCCCGGCAGGGCGAGGTCGACCAGCACGCCGGCCAGCACCAGCGAGCCGGCCACCAGGCGGACCTGGCGGTCCAGCGCCCACACCCGGCGGGCGCCGGTCACCTGGTCCAGCGGTCGGCCGGCGCTCGCCCAGGCGTTGGTGCCGCCGGTCAGGGTGAGGGTCGGGACGCCGGCGTCGGCCAGCACGCGGCAGGCGTTGTCGGCGCGCGGCCCGGCGGCGCAGACCACGGCGATCTCGCCGTGCCCGGCGGCCTCGCGCAGCGCGGGCAGGGCGCGGTCGAGCTGGTCGAGCGGGACGTTCAGGGCGCCGGGGATGTGGCCGGCGGCGTACTCGCCGGGGGAGCGGACGTCGATGAGGGTGAGCAGGCCGAGGCGGGGCTGGAGCTGCTCGACGGTCAGCGGCGTGGTCATGGGAGTGGGGTCCTCTCGGATGGGGGGTGTGGCTGGTGGTGCGGGGAGGTTCGGGGATCAAGCCATCGTGGTGATCAGCTCACCGTGGTGATCAGCTCACCGTGGTGACGAGCATCAGCGCGGCGACGGCGAGCAGGGCGACGGCGAAGGCCTTCTGGAGGGTGCGCCCGCTGAGCTTGTCGGCCAGCCGCTTGCCGTCCCAGGCGCCGAGGATCGCCGCCCCGGTGAAGGGGGCGGCCACGGCCCAGTCGATCGCACCGGCCGAGCCGAGGCGGGGGAGCAGGGCGGCGAGCGAGTTGGCGGTGATCACCAGCAGGCTGGTGCCGACGGCCTCGGCCATGGTGAAGGCGAGCACCGAGACCAGGGCCGGTACGGCGAGGAAGCCGCCGCCGACGCCGAGCAGTCCGGTGACGGCGCCGAGCCCGGCGCCCGCCGCCGTGGAGCGGCCGACTCCTGAGGCGGAACGTTCCTGCGCATCCTTCGCGGGCGGCTTCAGCATCCGCCAGGCCGCGAGCGCCGCCAGCACCGAGAAGGCACCGGTCAGCAGTGCGCCCGGCAGATGGGCGGACAGCGCCCCGGCGGCCATGGCGGCGGGCAGTCCGGCGGCGGCGAACAGCGCGCCGGTGCGCCAGCGGACCCGGCCCGCCCGGGCGTGGGCGAGCAGCCCGGTCAGCGAGGTCGCGGCGACGATCACCAGGCTGGCCGTGGTGGCCAGCTCGGGGCTGAAGCCCAGCAGATAGACCAGAGCGGGGACGGCGAGCATGCTGCCGCCGCCGCCCAGCCCGCCCAGCGCGAGGCCGACCACCGCACCGGCGGCGAGCGCCAGGATCAGCGTGGTCATATCACGCGCCCGGTGCCGCCGTCGGGCGTGGTGACCGGCAGTCCGGCCAGTGCCCAGGCGCCCATGCCGCCGACCACGTTCAGCGCCTGGACGCCGCGCTGTGCGAGCAGCTCCGCCGCGCGCTGGGAGCGGTTGCCGGAGCGGCAGATCGCCAGCACGGTCCGCCCGGCCGCCCCGGTCGGCAGCGGGACACCGGCGGCCAGCCCGATCAGCGGCTGGTGCAGCGCGCCGGGGGCGTGCCCGGCGGCGAACTCGGCGGTCTCCCGGACGTCCAGCAGGACGGCGGCGCCGGTGCGGGCGAGCTCGTGGGCCTCGGCGGGGGTGGTCCGCCCGGGGACGCCCGGTCCGTGGGCGTGGGGCCGGTGGGCGTCGGGCCCGTGGGCGTGCGGCAGCAAGGGCATGAGGTGTCTCCAGTGGTGCAGACCGGACCGCAGCGGTCCGGTGGGTCGGGGGCGGCGCGGGCGTCCGTACGGGCCTGGTGGCCCGGTGCGGGTGGCGTGGCCGGTGCGTGGTGTGGCCGGTGCGTCCTCGGCCCCGCCAGTACCTGGCTCGTTGCCTGGCTCGGAGGCGGTGGCCGGCCCCTCGATGTCTCACCATAGTACCCCCGGGGGTATTATCGAAATCGCTCAGCGATACCCCGTCCCGTATCGGCTCAGGCCGCCGTATGCTGGCAAATATACCGAGGGGGGTATCGGAGCGGCGCCGGCGTCGCCCGGCCATGCACACCACCCAGCCCCAAGCCGCCCAAACCCCAAGCCGCCCAGGAGGGTTTCCCCGTGTACTTCGCCCAGTTCTACCTCGACTGCCTCTCCCAGGCCTCGTACCTGATCGCCGACGAGCGCACCGGCCGCGCCGTCGTGGTCGACCCGCGCCGTGACGTGGACGAGTACGTCGCCGACGCCGAGGCCCACGGCTTCACCGTCGAGGCGGTCGTCAACACCCACTTCCATGCCGACTTCCTGGCCGGCCACCTCGAACTGGCCGACCGCACCGGCGCCTGGATCGGCTACGGGCGCCGCGCGGAGACCGAGTACCCCATCCGCAAGCTCGCCGACGGCGAACGGATCGAGCTGGGCGACGTCGCCCTTGAGATCATGGAGACCCCCGGCCACACGCCCGAGTCGATCAGCATCCTGGTCTTCGAGCAGCCCGACGACACCGTCCCGTACGGCGTGCTCACCGGCGACGCGCTGTTCATCGGCGACGTCGGCCGCCCCGACCTGCTCGCCTCGGTCGGCGTCACCGCCGCCGAACTCGGCGCGATGCTCTACGACAGCGTGCACCGCAAGCTGATGGGCCTGCCCGACGAGACCCTGGTCTTCCCCGCCCACGGCGCCGGCTCGGCCTGCGGCAAGAACCTCTCCACCGACCGCCAGTCCACCATCGGCCGCGAGCGCGCCACCAACTACGCCTGC
>NZ_JBHVET010000907.1:0-2916 GCF_042802135.1 Kitasatospora sp. NPDC057512 | reverse complement strand
GGCCACCGCCGCGCAGGGCACGGCGGCCAGCGCGATCGGCAGGCCCAGCCGGGGCGGCAGGTCCAGGGTGGAACGGCCCAGCAGCCAGCCGGTGATGACCAGGAGGAAGGCGGCGCCGACCGCCACCGGGCCGGTCACCGTCCCGGACCAGCCGCCGCGCGAGGCGGCCGTCACACAGGCGGCGGCCAGGCCGAGCGCGCCCAGGACCGTCGCGCAGACCGCGCGGGCGCGCGAGGTCCAGCGCAGGTCGCCGAAGGAGTCGGCGACGTCGGCGACCAGCTCGTCGACGTCGCGGACCAGCGGTTCCTCGAACTCGCCCTCGGCGGCGTCCCGCAGGTACAGCAGCTGGCCGTCCTGCACCCCGGCCTCGCGCAGCGAGGAGACGGGGTGGAGCGTCGGCCCGCCCGGCACCGCCAGCGACCAGGCCGCCGGCAGCGCCTCCAGCTCCTCCTGGCCGACCAGCCGGGCCAGCGTCGTGACGTATTCCGCGATCGGGGCGGCGGCGGGGACCGCGAGGTCCACCCGCTTGTGTTCGCCGACCACTGTCACTCGGCAGTGCCCGTCAGCCATGCGTAGCTCTCTTGCCCTCGTTCATGCGGATTGTCGTACGGACGGCGGCCGCCCACGACGACGGCGGCCGCGGACCTGGCCTCAGCGCCTGCCGGCGGTGTTGTTCCAGGTCTGCGAGTTGGCCCACTCGGCGCTGGTGTAGTTCGCCCAGTTGACGTTCATGGCGTGCGCGATCTGGCCGAGCACGCCGTCGGGGCCGAACAGCCCGTTGGCCGCGAGGTCCCACTCGGCCTGGAGCCCCTGGTAGTAGCCGGAGGCCGCGCCCTGCCAGAGCTCCGGCAGCTGCTTCAGGTACGTGGCCAGCTCGTGCAGCTGCTGGGAGATGTCGGCCGCCTGCGCGTTGAGGTAGGGGCCGGCGTGCTCCAGGTCCTGCTGGACGCTGATCGGGACGGCGTCGGAGAAACTACTCATCGCGGTGCTCCTGGGAGGGGTGGGGAGGGACGCGGCGTCAGAACTTGGCCGGGGGCAGCGTCACCTGGCGGAGGTTGGCGAGGTTCGCCTGCTCCGACTCGACGTAGTTGACGTAGTTGCCGCGCAGGCCGGAGGCGATGTCGGTGAGCGCGTCGTGCATCATGCGCGCGTAGATGTCGTAGTCGGCCATCAGCACCTCGAAGGCGCCGTGCGCCGAGCCCTGCCAGCAGCCGCTCAGCCCCGCGACGTACGTCCGGAGCGTGGCGATCTTGGTGTCGATCTCGCCGGCCTGGTTGGTCACGTAGACGGACGCCGCGGAGACGTCGTCGGGCGTGACCTTGTAGCCGCCCATCGACGGACCGCCACTGCCCGTGGTGTTGCCCGGCGTCGTCATCCCTGGCCCCTTCGACGTCTGCTGACGGAGAGCGGGCGGCGGCCGGCCGCCGCCCGTCGGGGCGCGGCCGCGCTCACCACGCCCGGATTGTCGCCGCCAGCCTCCCCCACCGCCCCGGGACGCCTCCAGTCACCGTTTCGGATGTCCCTCGCCCCCGCCGCGGCCCCGCCCCGCACCGACCCCGCCGCGGCCCCTCCCGGGAGCCCGGTCCCGGCCGGGGCGGGTCCCGGGAGCCCGCTCCCGGGTGCGGTCTCGTCCTGGGAACGGACGAACTCCCGTGCCCCTGAATGGTCTTCTTGCCGCAGGCCGGGAATCACCGGCGCCATCCACCAGAGGGGACCCTCCGTGCACGAGCACGCACCGCACCACCGCCTTCCGCTCCACCGCCTTCCGCTCCGCCGCCGGAACGGCCGGCACCGGGTGGCGGTAGCCGTGGCGGCGGCCGCCGCCGTGGCCGCCGGCGTTCTGGCACCGACCGCGGCGTTCGCGGGCGGCAGGCCCGACACCGTCCAGTCGGGCCTGAACGCCCTGGTCAAGGACGACGGCGTGCCCGCCGCACTGGCCGCCGTCAAGGGCCCTGACGGCCGCACCCGCACCTACGCCGCCGGCGTCGGCGACCTCGCCACCGGGGCCAAGGCGCCCGCCGACGGTCAGGTCCGGATCGGCAGCAACACCAAGCCCTTCACCGCCGTCGTCGTCCTCCAGCTCGTCGCCGAAGGAAAGGTCGGCCTGGACTCCCCCGTCGAGACCTACCTGCCGGGCCTGCTGCGCGGCGACGGCATCGACGGGCGCGGCATCACCGTCCGCCAACTGCTCCAGCACACCAGCGGCCTGCCCGAGTACGTGGACAAGGGCTCCATCCTCACCAGCCCGAACCGGTACTACGAACCGCGCGAGCTCCTCGACGCGGCTCTGGCCCAGAAGGCCCACTTCGCCCCGGGTGCGCGGTGGGAGTACAACAACACCAACTACCTGCTGGCCGGCCTGATCATCCAGAAGGTCACCGGGCGGCCGCTCGGCGAGGAGATCAACCGGCGCGTCGTCGACCGGATCGGTCTGCGCCACACCTACTTCCCCACCCCCGGCGACACCACCATCCACGAGGCCCACCCCAAGGGCTACCACCGGGAAGCCGACGGCTCGTTCCGCGACTACACGGAGCTGGACCCGTCCTGGGGCTGGGCGGCGGGCGCCGTCGTCTCCACCCCGAGCGACCTCAGCCGCTTCTACGCCGCGCTCCTCGGCGGCCGGCTGCTGCCCGCGGCGCAGCTCGCCGAGATGCGCGCCACCGTCCCCGCCGACGCCGTGGGTCCCGGCATCCGCTACGGGCTGGGCCTGATGAGCCGCCCGCTGTCCTGCGGCGGCCTGTACTGGGGCCACCTCGGGACCATCCCGGGCTACTTCACCTCCGGGGGCGCCACCGACGACGGCCGCGCCGCCGGCATCGCGGTGACCATGATCCCCGGCGACGAGGCCGACCAGCACGTCGGGGCCACGGTGGACGCGGCCCTGTGCCGCTGACCCGGTCCGAGCGTCCGCAC
>NZ_JBHVET010000906.1:0-2926 GCF_042802135.1 Kitasatospora sp. NPDC057512 | reverse complement strand
CGGATGATCCGTCCGGAGCCCGGCGCTGGTGGCGGCGGGCCGGTCAGGCGCCGGGCACGCTGACGTAGCCGGAGTTGTGGGAGTTCGTCTCATCGCTCCTCCCCGCCGCGCAGGGCGTGCTGGGGCCCGGGTCACACGTCGGCCCGCAGTTCCGCGATGTCCAGCGGTGGCAGCCGTGACAGCTCGGCGTCGGCGGCGGCCATGGCGGCGGTGTGGCGGGAGTCGCCGAGGAGGGCCGTGACGGCGTCGGCGAGCTCGTCGCGCGTCGCCGTGGGTTCCAGCGCGCGGCCGAGGCCGCGGCCGGCGAACGCGGTGGTGTTGCCGGGCTGGTCGGCGAGGACGCCCAGGCCCAGGACGGGGGTCGCCGCCTGCACCGCGTCGAGCAGGGAGGCCCGTCCGCCGTGCGTCACGAACAGGTCCACGCGGCGCAGGAGCGCGGGCTGCGGGACGTGCTCGACGACCGTGATGCGGGGGTCCGCGCTCGGCAGGTCCCGTGCGAGGTCTCCGGCGGACACGATCGCCTCGCAGCCGGTCGCGGAGAGGGCGGCCATGACCTCCTGGTACACGCTCCTCATGACGCCGCGCAGACCGGACATCGCGGTGGTCAGGGTGCCGAGGCTCGCGTAGACGAGCGGACGGGAGGAGGCGGGACGGTCCGGCCACTCGGCGGCGGTGGTCCGGAACGCCGCGACGGTGCGCCGGACCGCGCGGGCCGAGGGCGGGGGCGTCCCGTAGAACCATCGGACCGGCGCGGGGGTCACCATCGGTGGCAGGACGGGGGCGTCCTGCCCGTACCGCTTGTGCAGGGACGTCAGCGCGGGCGCGACGTCGGTGTCCCAGAGGTCCAGGAGCACCGGACCCAGGCCGTTGTCCGCCGCCCACACGGGCAGCCGCAGGACCTCCGCCGCGAGGTGCGCGCCGAGATCGCTGCACTCGGCGATCACCAGATCGGGCCGCGCCCGTGTCCACGCGGCGATCAGGTCTCGGGCCTTCGCCTCGGCCTGCTCCGGCCAGAGCCGGCCGAAGACGTGGCGGTTGAAGGACGCGTTCCCCGATTCCTTCCAGATCCCGCTCGCCGCCCGTTGGACCGCGGGGTCGCAGGTCCAGTCCGTTCCCGCCCGGTGGAACCCCATCCCCCGCCGCCGGGCTTCGCGGCGGAACATCGGCGGGGCGTACAGCGTGACGGCGTGGCCCTGTCCGAGGGCCGGGCCGATGACGTAGTCGAGCGCGGACACGTGCGACGGTATCGGCTCGGCGGTGACGGCTATCCGTAAGGCCATGGGGACTCCAAGCAGCGTTTGCGGGCGCGCGGACCCCGGTCCGCTTTCCGAGGTCGGTAGGTTGCGACGGGGCGTCAGGAACCGGCACCGGCTGACGGCGGCTTCCGCGACGGGACCAGGCCCGGACCGTCCTGACGGCCCAGGACGAGGACCTGGAAGGCCGCTCCGGCGTAGACGACCAGGAGCCGGGCGATCCTGCGGGGCGTGCTGCGCATGGTGGTGTGCCTGCTTTCGTGGGGTGCGGTCGGCGTTTCGGAGGATGCTGGCGGCTCTTCGGGGGGTGCCGGGGTCACCAGGAGACGGTGTCGTCCAGCGACTGCTGCCAGTAGGTGACCTTGAGGGAGTCGTCCACGTAGGCGCCCTTCGCGGGCAGCGACGGGTGGGCCCCGGTGCCGACGCTCTCGTTGCCGGAGGGGCCGTGGAAGTAGACGGCCAGGGAGTTCGCGGTGTGGCCGTTCGAGCCGTCGGTGCCGTCGGTGGAGGACAGGTTCACGGAGGCGTAGCCGGACTCGCCGGGCTTGAGGGTGAC
Organism: Kitasatospora sp. NPDC057512; assembly: GCF_042802135.1. Taxonomy (NCBI): domain Bacteria; kingdom Bacillati; phylum Actinomycetota; class Actinomycetes; order Kitasatosporales; family Streptomycetaceae; genus Kitasatospora; species Kitasatospora sp. NPDC057512. Next base: position 1,117 of record NZ_JBHVET010000906.1, on the reverse strand, counting down.
GACGGCCTGCGGCTTCGAGTCGGTGATGACGGGGGGTACGGACTGGGCCTCGCCGAACCGGACGGCCGGGTAGCCGTAGAGGTGGCAGGTGCCGGAGCCGGTGTTGGTGACCGTGAGCAGCAGGTGGTTCACGGGGCGGTTCAGCGGGGCGGCCGTGGTCGAGGTGTTGGAGCCCTCGCAGGTGGTCGGCTTGGCGGCGGCGGGGGCGGCGGGGGTCTTCGGCGTCGGGGTGCTGGTGGCGGGCTTCGGGCCGGTGGGCCGGGGCGCGGCGGTCGGCTCCTGGCCGGCCGGGTCGGCGGTGGCGAAGGGGCCGGCAGTGTCGGCGGGCGGAGCCGTCGGCGACGAGGGCGCCGCGGCGGGCACGGTGGCCCTGAGCGACGGGCCGGTCGCCGTGTCGATGACCCCGCTGTCGTCGCACGCGGTGAGCGCGAGGGCGGCGACCACGACGCTCGCGGCGGCGGTGACCAGGCGACTGCGGGAGGTACGGACGGACATGGGGTCGCGCCCCTTTCGGCATGGCTCGGGTGCTGCGTCGATCGGACGGCCGAAGCCTGCGCGGTGATCCGTCCCAGCCGCCACGTCTGGCGCCGCACTGGGGAGGGTGGGACGGCGAAGAGGGCTCTGACCAGCGGGAACGGGGCGGGCCTGGAACGCCGGGCTGGGACGCGGAGGGGCACCGAGGGGACGGACGAGGCGGCTGCCGGAGGCCACGGGGCCGAGGCGCCCTGCGTGTCGTCTGGCTCCGCGAGCGCCGCCCAGGGTGTGGGGGCCATGCGACTGGTCAGGACGGAGACAGCCCGGCAGGGCGTGGGAGCCGGCTCCCACGGTGACGTCCGTGGCGCTGGCGGCCCTGGCGGATGACGTCGCACCAGCGGCCCGCGGGCGGTTCCTCGACGTCCTTCGGCACCTGGTGGCGGGCGAGGGCACGGACGCGGAGTCCGCCCGACGAGGACTCGATCTTCCGGAGCTGTGCAGAAACGTTGCCGCGCAAGGTCTCCGGCTGCTCTACGGGGAGGTGATGACGACCTGTCGGCCCCCGACCGCTGACCTCGCCGGAACCGTGCCCGTGCCCGTGACCGTGTCCGGGCCGCCGTGGACGAGCCGCGCTGCCCGCCCC
>NZ_JBHVET010000905.1:0-2932 GCF_042802135.1 Kitasatospora sp. NPDC057512 | reverse complement strand
CTCCGCACTCAGTGCCGTCTGCGGCGTGCGAGGCGCGCGCCGAGGCCCAGGCGCGTGGTGGCCGCTCCCGCGCAGCCGCCGAGCAGGATCGCGGGCCAGGCGCCGAGGCCCGCCGCGCGGCAGACGAGGGCGGTGGCGACCAGGGCGGCCAGGACCACCGCCACGTCCACGGCCGCCGCCCGGGGGCCTGCCGGCCCGCGCTCGCCGGTCATGCCCAGGAGGGCCGACAGGCGTACCCGCTCGCGGCCGCTCACGACAGCGTGCCCATCAGGCAGCCGGCACCGGCGACGGTGACGTAGCCCCAGGGGCCGCCGGCGAACTTGACCAGTCGCAGGCCGTTGCGGGCGCGCTGGATGTTGACGCTCACGTGGTGGGCCTGGACGGGGACGTAGGCGGACAGCGCCCCCATGCCGCACTTCTTGGCCGCGTTCTTCACGACCTTGCCCGTGCGCTTCCAGTTCCAGCTCCACGGGTTCCACCACGGGTCGGCGACGACCGGGAAGGCCGTGCTCGCGGTGAAGTCGACCCGCTGCACCAGGGTGTCGCCCTCCAGCCGGTAGGAGGTGGGGACGTCGTTGCCGTGGGCGTCCTTCGCCCAGGGGGCCCGGATGGCCGCGACCGGCTCGTCCGGGTTCGCCGGGACGATCACCACGGAGCCGTCGGGCTCCTGGCGCAGGCTGGTGCCGGCGGGCAGGGTCACCGGGACGCGGTACTCGTGCGGCGCGTTCGCGTTCTTGATGACCTGCAGGGTGCGGCTGCCGCCCTCCAGGGTGGGCTGGACCACGGTGTCCACGTCGGAGGCGGCGTCGGCGTACACCACGCTGCCGCCGATGTTCACGCCCTGCTGCCGGGCGGCCGAGCCGATGCCGACGGCGGCGATGTCGTCGGGCTTGACCTCGGTGGGGGCCTTCGGGTCCCGGGACACGGTGACGGTACCGGTCGCCGTCTCGGCGATGGCCGCGTACCGGCTGTCGCTGGTGGTGGCAGGGGTGATGTCGGCCGCGTCCAGGACGGCGTTGGCCGCGCCGAGGGCGTCGACGGCCGCGCCCGGCTTCCACGCGGTGTCGACGGTGAACGTCACCGGCTCCGACCAGCCGTTGGCGTAGTGCTGCCCGTCGAAGGTGGTCGTCCGGAAGGTGTACGCGCGGCCGCTGACGAGCTTGCCCACCGGGACGGTGGCGGACGCGGTCCCGCCGGCCCGGACGAACCCGGAGTTGAACTGCGTGACGACCTCGCCGGTCGCCTTGTCCTTGACCTCGAAGGTGCCCTGGACCTTGTCGTCCTCGTTGACGTCCTCGGTGGTGAAGCGCAGCGTCGGGGTGAGGCTGTTGACCTTGTAGACGCCGCCCTCGCTGTGGAAGGGCGGGCCGGCCTGGAGGTTGCTGCCGGTCCTGGGGCGGTAGTTGAAGGTGACGGTCAGCCTCGGGATCCTGTCCTCGGTGGCTTCCGAGGAGTAGAAGCGCTTCCAGGCGTAGGTGTCGTTCTCGTCCACGGCCTTCAGCGCCACCGAACCGGTCGCGGCCTTGGCGCTCGCCCAGGTCTTGGCCAGCGAGGTCACGTCCGCGCCGACCCAGCCCGCGTTGCCGCAGGCCGTGCTGCGGGTCTCGGTGGAGGTGGCGAACTTCTGCTTCAGCGCGGGCTGCTTGGTCCAGCGGCTGGAGGTGTCGGCGGCGTCGGCCGCCCAGACCTCCCAGCCGCGCTTGTCGCACGACCAGGAGTGGTAGTTGTACAGCTCCAGCTTGGCGTCGGTGACGAGGGCGTCGGCGAACTGTCCGGTCTCCCACGTGAGGAAGGAGCGGGCGGTGCGCTTGGTGGAGCCGGCGTAGTCGCCGGGCCAGCCCAGCTTGAGGTCGGTGGACGCCGACTGGTCCGTGGTGTCGCCGCCCTGGACGAAGGTGTCGAACATGACGGAGAGGGTGTCCGTGGCCGGGTCGATGGTCACCGGGTACTGGGTCGTCGGGTCCGCCAGGAAGCCGGGGTCCGGGGTGAGCCGCAGCTCGACGGTGTCGCCGTCCTGCGTGACCGTCATCGGGACGCGGGCGCTGCGCTTGCGTTCGCCGGAGCGCTCGTCGACCTGGGCGTCCCACATCACCGGCGCGGGCATGGTGGCGACCGGCTCGCCGCTCCCGCGGTCGCTGAAGACCACCGAGCCGTCCTCCTGCTGCTCCGCCTTCAGGCCGGGGAGCTTCAGGGGCAGCGTCATCGGCGCGACGTCGCCCGTGGGGCGCTGCTTGAGGGTGAGGAACTGCTCGAAGCCGGTACGGGTGGCCTCCACCACCAGGTCGGCGCCAGGCAGCGCGTCCGGGTAGGTCGCCCTGGTCCCGTCCAGGACGGGGGCCGGCAGGCCGCCCTTCCACTGCACGCCGATCTTCCGGTCGCCGGTGCCCAGGGTGACCAGGTCGCGTGCGGCGGACGCCGGGGCGCCGGCCGCCGCCGGTGCCGACAGGGCCCTGGCACCACCGGGGCCGGCCAGGCGCAGGTCCCCCGGGTGGGCCCCGGGGGCGATCCCGCCGTCGGCCTGCCGCCGCAGGGTGGCGTCCACGTCGACCCACTGGCCGTCCCTCAGCATCCGTACGGGGCCGGCGCTGACCGTCGTGGTCAGGGTCCCCTCCGGGTCGGCCCACGTGGTGGACGTCTCGGTCCTGCGGTCCAGCACCTCCACCCGGCGGCCGAACACCTGCGCCGCGAGCACGGCGGACTCGGCGGTGACGGCCTCGGTGACGGGTTCACCCACGGGGTTCTTGACGCGCGTGGCCTCCAGGACGGCCTCGCGCACGGCCGCGTCCCCCTCGTCGGCCAGGGCCGGAACGGACGAACCGAGCACGGCGAGTGCTGCCAGCACCGAGACACCTCCCGCGGCGGCGGCTCGGCGATGCCTACGTCGTATCGACGACATGTCTGTCCTTGCGCTCGGGGTCGCTCCCCTCGGCTG
>NZ_JBHVET010000904.1:0-2942 GCF_042802135.1 Kitasatospora sp. NPDC057512 | reverse complement strand
GCACCTCCCGGACTGAGCCCGGCAGGTGCGGCGCCGCTCCTTCCCGACCGGCCTGCGGACCGCCAACTCCGCTCCCCCGTACGGGAAATGGCATGCACGCCACTAGCCAACCGGCCAGTAGCGCCCCTACCGTCGACTCTTCCGTGAGACTTCGACGGAGGAGTCCGCCTTGCGTTCACGCCAACGCCCCCGCCCCCGCTCCCTCCGACTCCCGGCCGCCGCCCTCGCCTCGGCCCTGCTCGTCACCGCCGCCCTCACCACCACCCCCACCGCCGCCGCACCGGCCCCCGCGACCGCGACCGCGACCGCCGCCGCCAACGACTACTGCGGCGGCCACTGCGCCGACATCCTGCCGCCCGGCGAGAACGGCAACGCCACCCTCGCCGACATCCTGCTCAACCGGGCCTTCGGCACCCGCCCCGCGCACACCGACGACCAGCTCGGCCCCTACGCCGCCCTCGCCTCCGGCTACCCCGGCCTGACCGAGGCCAAGCTGCGCGACTTCTTCAACGACGCCTCCTTCGGCGTCCCCGCCGACCAGGTGGCCAGCACCACCAACCCGCGCCCGGACGTCGCCATCGTGCGCGACAAGGCCACCGGCGTCCCGCACATCACCGGCACCACCCGCTACGGCACCGAGTTCGGCGCGGGCTACGCCGCCGCCCAGGACCGGCTCTGGGTGATGGACCTCTTCCGGCACGTCGGCCGCGGCCAGCTGTCCGGCTTCGCGGGCGGCGCCGCCGCCAACCGCCAGCTGGAGCAGACCTTCTGGCAGGCCGCGCCGTACACCGAGGCCGAGCTCCAGCAGCAGATCGACGCCATCGCCGCCCGCGGCGGCCGGGCCACCCAGGCCCTCGCCGACGCCAACGCCTACCTCGACGGCGTCAACCAGTACGCCAAGGAGTCCTACAACGCCCGCACCTTCCCGGGCGAGTACGACCTCACCGGGCACATCGACCCGATCACCAACGCCGGCTCGATCGAACCGTTCAAGCTGACCGACCTGGTCGCCCTCGCCTCCGTGGTCGGCGCCCTGTTCGGCTCCGGCGGCGGCGGTGAACTGGCCTCCGCCCAGGTCAAGTCGGCCGCCGAGGCCCGGTACGGCAAGGACGCCGGGGACGCGGTCTGGGCGTCGCTGCGCGAGGCGGACGACCCGGAGGCCGTCCAGACCCTGCACGACGGGCAGCGCTTCCCGTACGCGACCGTCCCCGACCACCCGCAGGGCGAGGCGCTGCCCGACCCCGGCTCGGTGGTGCCCGAGCGGGTGGTCTACGACGCCACCGGCTCCGCCGGCTCCGCCACCACCGCGGCGAACGGCGTCCTGCCCGGGAACCTGCTCACCGCCCGGCACGGCATGTCCAACGCCCTGCTGGTCTCCGGCGCCCACACCGACGACGGCCACCCGGCGGCCGTGTTCGGCCCGCAGACCGGCTACTTCGCCCCGCAGCTGCTGATGCTGGAGGAGATCCAGGGCCCCGGGATCAGCGCACGCGGCGCCGCCTTCGCCGGCCTGAGCTTCTACGTGCAGCTCGGCCGCGGGCAGGACTACGCCTGGAGCGCGACCTCGGCCGGGCAGGACATCACCGACACCTACGCCGTCCCGCTCTGCACCACCGACGGCTCCCCCGTCACCACCGCCGCCAACTCCTACCTCTGGCACGGCCAGTGCCTGCCCTTCGACCGACTGGAACGCAAGAACGCCTGGAACCCGACCACCGCCGACTCCACCCCGGCCGGCTCCTACACCCTGGTGATGAACCGCTCCCGGTACGGCCTGGTCACCGCCCGCGGCACGGTCGGCGGCGCACCCGTCGCCTTCACCTCGCTGCGCTCCACCTACCGGCACGAGGCCGAATCCATCATCGGCTTCCAGGAGTTGAACGACCCCGGCGCGGTGCACGACGCGGCGGGGTTCCAGCAGGCGGCGCAGGACATCAACTACACCTTCAACTGGTTCTACGCCGACTCGCGCGACATCGCGTACTACAACTCCGGCAGCAACCCGGTCCGCGCCCCCGGCGTCGACCCCGGGCTCCCCGTGAAGGCCCAACCGGCCTACGAATGGGCCGACTTCGACCCCGTCGCCAACACCGCCCGGTACACCCCCGCGGCCGAGCACCCGCAGTCCGTCAACCAGGACTACTACATCTCCTGGAACAACAAGCAGGCGGACGGCTACACCTCGGCCGGCTTCGGCAACGGCTCGGTGCACCGCGGCAACCTGCTGGACGACCGGGTCAAGTCCCTGCTCGGGAACGGCGGCAGGGCGAGCCGGGTCTCGCTCACCCAGGCCATGGAGGGCGCCGCCCTGGCCGACCTGCGGGCCGAGGACGTGCTACCCGACCTGATCCGCGTACTGCGCAGCGCGCCCGTCACCGACCAGGCCGCCCTCACCGCCCTGCAGCAGCTGGAGGCCTGGCTCGCCAACGGCGGCCTGCGGAAGGAGACTTCACCGGGCAGCCACGGCTACGCGGACGCCACCGCGATCCGGGTGATGGACGCCTGGTGGCCGCTGGTGGCCGAGGGCGTCATGCGGCCGGGCCTCGGCGACCCGCTGTTCGGCGCGCTGACCGGCGCCCTCCAGATCAACGAGTCGCCCTCGGGCGGGCAGACCGGCCCCGGCGGCGGCCCGGTGAGCGCCAACGAGGCCATCCCGCACAAGGGTTCGGCCTTCCAGTACGGCTGGTGGAGCTACCTGGACAAGGACCTGCGCGCCGTCCTCGGCGACCACGTGGCCGGCCCGCTGGCCCGGCCGTTCTGCGGCGGGGGCGACCTCGCGGCCTGCCGAACCGTCCTGCTGACCACCCTGAAGCAGGCCGCCGCCCGGACGCCGGCCCAGGTCTACCCGGGCGACGCGGACTGCGCGGCCGGCGACCAGTGGTGCGCCGACACGATCATCCAGCGCCCGCTGGGCGGCGTGACGGACGCCAAGACCACCTGGC
>NZ_JBHVET010000903.1:0-2948 GCF_042802135.1 Kitasatospora sp. NPDC057512 | reverse complement strand
GGCGGGGCACTGCCGCCCGCGCGGGCGCTCGGCATCAGGCGGGGAGGTGGTCGGGCGGGGTGGCGGGGCGGGTTCGGACGGTGGTGAGGGCGGCCAGGGCCGGGGTGGCGGCGAGGGCGAGGCAGAGGGGCAGCGGGAGGTGGTCGGCGAGCAGGCCGGCCAGCGCGGTGCCGCCCGAACTTCCCGCGTTGAAGGACGTGTTGACCCAGGCGCCGGCGCGCGTCCGCCGACCGGGCTCGGCGAGTTCGTCGGCGAGCAGGTAGGCGGTGGTGAGGGTCGGGGCCACGGTGAGGCCGGCCAGGGCGGCGACGGCCGCGAGGAGCGGGACCGTCGGGGCGAGGGAGGTCAGGGCCAGCGCGCCGGCGAAGGCCGCGGTGAGGACGGCGAGCCGCCGCCGGGCCGGGGCCCGCCAGTCGAGGGCGCCGAGGGCGAGGCCGCCGGTCGCGCTCCCGGCCGCCAGCGCCGCCTCCACCCAGGCGGCGTCGGCCGCCTGCCCGTGCCGCTGGGCGAAGACCACCGTCAGCAGGGCGAACGCGCCGAGTCCGGCCCCGGCCCCGGCGGCCGCGGCGAGCGGCTGGCCGGTCCTGGCCGGCAGCCGCCAGGGGCGCGAACGGTCGCCGGTGGCCGCGGAGTCGGCCACGCGCTCCGGCTCGACGGCGCGCACCGAGGCGGCCAGGGCGAGCGAGCCGGTCAGGACGAGGACGGCGCCCAGTACCAGTCCGAGCGCCGGGCGGGCCGCCGCCGCGATCACGCCGGCCAGCAACGGCCCGGTGACGTACAGGAGTTCCTCGGCGACGGTGTCCAGGCTGTAGGCCCGGCGGCGCAGCCCGGGGTCGGACAGCAGGGCGCTCCACCGCGCCCGGGTGACCGGCCCGAGGGGCGGCGCGAGCACGCCGGCCGCCACGGCGAGGGCGAGCAGGACGGGGTACGGGACGCCGGGACGCCAGGTGGCGGCGGCCAGGCCGAGCAGCACCAGCGCGTACCCGGCCGCCATCGGCGGCAGTGTCCGGCGCGGGCCGTGGCGGTCGACCAGCCCGGCCCGGGCGGGCGAGAGCAGCACGTTGGAGGTAGCGAACAGCGCCGTCAGCCAGCCGGCCCGGGCGTACGAGCCGGTCGTGGCGGTGACGGCGAGCAGGAGCGAGAGCGGGACGACGCCGTAGGAGAGGCGGCCGGTCAGGGCCGCGCCGAAGAGCCGGACCGCGCCGGGGGTGCGCAGGACCGTCGCGTAGGACGAAGACATGGGAAGGGGTTCCTCTGGAGCTGGCGCGCGCCGCGCGCCGGTGGACCGGGACGCCGAAGGACCGCACCACCGGGGTGCGGTCGCCGCGCGGGGCCCTAGTCACGGAAGGGGAACACGGGGCCATGGTAGGGCACGTCCGCGCGAGGGCACGTCCGGGACGTCGGCCCCGCCGGCTTCCCGGGCAGGCCCCCGCGCCGCCGGCCGCAACGGTGCGGAACGCCGGTATCGGAACGGACGTTGTGTCATATTCGTTGTGACCGAGGAGAGTTCACCAACGCCTCTTGGGTCCCGACGGGTTCGCCGGGGCCCATCAGGGCGCGGTCAGCACCATGTCAGCGAGCCGAGGGAGCATGTGCGGAGCGGGTCCACCCCGGTGTCCCGCGTGCGCCGACGACCCGAGGGCCGCACCGCGCCCTACCCGGAATGGAGTGTGCGACATGTCGAACCCCTTTGACGACGCGGACGGGACCTTCCTGGTGCTGGTGAACGACGAGGGCCAGCACTCGCTGTGGCCCGCGTTCGCCGAGCGGCCGGACGGCTGGACGGTGGCGCTGGCCGAGGGGCCGCGCGAGGAGGCGCTGGCCTACGTCGAGGCCAACTGGACGGACATGCGCCCGCGCAGTCTGCGCGAGGCCTCCGCCGCCCGGGCCTCGTAGCGGGGGCGCCTGATCCATGTGAGGAAGGGCCCGGCCTGCCCGCGTGGGGGCGGCCGGGCCGCGTCGATTTCCCCCTCATCACCACGGAAACGGGGACCTTCATCGTGCAGAGGATTCACTTCACCGCAGCCGACCTCGCCAGAACCCGACTGAAGAGCACCATGGGCCCGCTCGTGGAATCGGCCTTCGCCTGCGACCTGCTGGACCGCGGCGTGAGCGCGCCGTACGCCCGGTGGCGGAAGCAGGTGAACGAGCGCCTCCCCCGGCGGCCGGTGCCCCGCCCGCGCAGCCGTCCCGAGCACGACGTGGACTCGCTGCTCCGGCAGGCGCTGCGGTACGCCGAGGCGCCCGACGCGCCGCCCGAGCCGGCCGGGCCGTTCGACGCCTCCGAGGCGTGCGAGCTGCCGCAGCGGCCCGGGGCGGGCCTGGACGCCTGCCTGCTGGAGGCCTGGCAGCTGGCCGTGGCGCCGTTCTGGCAGCACCTGCACGCCTACCTGGTGGCCGAGTGCGAGGCGCGCGGCCGGATCGTGATGGCCGGCGGGGTGGAGCTGCTGCTGTCCACCGCGCACCCCCGGATGACCTGGCGGGCGCCGGTCCTGGAGATCCCCGGCGGGCCGGACCAGGACATCCGGCTGGGCGGCCGGGGCCTGGTGCTCACCCCCTCGGTGTTCCTCAACCACCGGCCGGGCCTGGCGATCGACGCCGAGGGGCCGGACGCGCAGGTGGTGCTGGTGTTCGCGGCCCCGCCGCACGCCCGCAAGGGGGCCCAGCTGTGGCAGGAGCGCGACAGCGGCTCGCGGCCGCTCGGCGCCCTGGTGGGCCAGACCCGGGCGGCCGCCCTGCGGACGCTGCGGGCGAGTTGCACGACCAGCCAGCTCGCCGACCGGCTGGGCATCTCGGCGGCCAGCGCCAGCCAGCACGCGGCGGTGCTGCGCCAGAGCGGGCTGATCACCACCCGCCGGGTGCGCAACACCGTGCTGCACTCGGTGACGCCGCTCGGGATGGCGCTGCTGGACGGCGGGCCGGTACGGCCGGCGGCGACGGGCGGGGGC
>NZ_JBHVET010000902.1:0-2952 GCF_042802135.1 Kitasatospora sp. NPDC057512 | reverse complement strand
GCCGTGCACGGGGGGCACGGCGCCGGGCACCACGTGGACGTCGGGCACGCGGGGCACCACCTGGGTGCCGAGCACGGGGGGCACGTCGGACACGGGGGGCACGGGGGGCACGGTGCCGGGGGGCACGGTGCCGACGGGGGACCCGACCGGCCCGGTGCGGGCCACCACACGGGCGTGCTGGACGCGCTGGGACTGGGCGGGGTGCCCGTGACGGTGGCGGTGTCGCTGCTGGTCGCGCTCGCCTGGTTCGTCAGCCTGGCCGGCACCGTCCTCACCTCGGGGGCGCCGGCGCGCGGCGGTGTGTTCGTCGTCGCGCTGGCCGCTTCCTGGGCGGGCACCCGGGTGCTCGTCCGGCCGCTGTCGCGGCTGTTCCCGCAGGACCGGCCGGCCACCCGGGGGGACTTCGTCGGCCGGGTCTGCGTGATCCGGACCGGCCGGGTGACGGCCGACTTCGGGCAGGCCGAGGTCACCGCGGAGGACGGCTCCACCGCGACCGTCCAGGTCCGTACGGCGGAGCCCGAACCGGGCCTGACGGCCGGGCGGACCGCCCTGATCTTCGACTACGACGCCGTGGGCGAGCACTTCCTGGTGGCGCCCTTCGACCCGCCGTCCACCGGCGTCTGATCCCCGGCGTCTGATCCCCGGCCTCCCACCCCGGGCCGGCCCCCGCCACCGCACGTCCCGTTCGCTTCGACTCTCCGTATCAACTCTTCGCACCAACTCGCCATCTCGTCAAAGGACTCCGTGATGGACACCATCGCCGTGGGTTTCGGCGTGCTCGTCGCCGTCGTGCTGCTCATCCTGCTCGCCATGCTGCTGTTCGTGGGCCGCCTGTTCCAGAAGGTCGAGCAGGGCAAGGCACTGATCGTCTCCCGGACGAAGAAGGTGGACGTGACGTTCACCGGCGCGATCGTCCTCCCGGTGCTCCACAAGGCGGAGTTGATGGACATCACCGCCAAGACGGTGGAGATCCACCGGGCCGGCCGGGACGGTCTGATCTGCCGGGACAACATCCGCGCGGACATCCGGATCTCGTTCTTCGTCCGGGTCAACAAGACCGTCGAGGACGTCATCAAGGTCGCGCAGTCGATCGGCACCGCCCGGGCCAGCGATCCGCAGGCGATCCAGGAGTTCTTCGCCGTCAAGTTCGCCGAGGCGCTCAAGACCGTCGGCAAGCAGCTGGACTTCACCGACCTGTACACCCACCGGCACGAGTTCCGGGACCAGATCATCGCGGTCATCGGCACCGACCTCAACGGCTACACCCTTGAGGACGCGGCGATCGACCACCTGGAACAGACCCCGATGAACCAGCTGGACGCCGACAACATCCTGGACGCCCAGGGCATCCGCAAGATCACCGAGCTGACCGCGATCGAGCACGTGCGCACCAACGAGTACCAGCGCACCGAGGAGAAGGAGATCACCCGGCAGAACGTGGACGCCCGGGAGGCCGTCCTGGAGCTGGAGCGCCGGCAGGCCGACGCCGAGATCCGCCAGCGCCGCGAGATCGAGACCCTGCGGGCCAAGGAGGACGCGGTGATCGCCCGGGTCCAGGAGGAGGAGCGGCTCAACGCCCAGACCGCCTTCCTGCGCACCGAGGAACTGCTCGGGGTGCAGCGCGAGAACCAGGCCCGCGAGGTCGCGGTGGCGCAGAAGAACCGCGAGCGGGTGATCGCGGTGGAGAACGAGCGGATCGAGAAGGACCGCCTGCTGGAGGTCGTCGGCCGCGAGCGGGAGACCCAGCTCGCCACGATCGCCAAGGAGAAGGAGCTCGAGTCCGCCAAGCGCGAGGTCGCCGACGTGGTCCGCGAGCGGGTCGCGGTGGACCGCACCGTCGCCGAGCAGGAGGAGGCCGTCAAGACCCTGCGCGCCACCGAGGAGGCCGAGCGCGTCCGCAAGGCCGTCGTGATCCAGGCCGAGGCCGAGGCGCAGGAGAAGCTCGTCAAGGACATCAAGGCCGCGGAGGCCGCCGAGCAGGCCGCCACCCACAAGGCCCGCGAGGCGCTGGTGCTGGCCGAGGCCCGGCAGCAGGCCGCCGAGTTGGACGCGGCCGCCAAGATCCGGATGGCCGAGGGCGTCCGGGCGGAGGCCGCGGCCGAGGGCCTGGCCCGGGTCCAGGTCCGCGAGCAGGAGGCCGCGGCGGTGGAGAAGGTCGGGCGCGCCGAGGCCGTCGTCCAGGCGGAGAAGGCCAAGGCCGCCGCGCTGGAGATCGGCGGCCGGCTGAAGGCCGAGGCCGAGGGCCTGACCGAGAAGGCCGCGGCGATGGCCAAGCTGGACGAGGCCTCGCGCGGGCACGAGGAGTACCGGCTGCGGCTGGCCGCCGAGAAGGACGTCCGGCTGGCCGGGCTGGACACCCAGCGGCAGATCGCCGAGGCCCAGGCGGCGCTGGTCGCGGCCGGGCTGGAGAAGGCGAAGATCGACATCGTCGGCGGGGACTCGGTGTTCTTCGACCGACTGGTGCAGTCGGTGTCGGCCGGCAAGAGCGTGGACGCCTTCGTCGCCCACTCGCAGACCGCGCAGACCCTGGCCGGGCCCTGGCTGGACGGGCGGGCGAGCTTCACCGAGGACCTCACCCGGGTGCTCTCCTCGGTCTCCACGGCCGACGTGCAGAACCTGACGGTGTCGGCCCTGCTGATGAAGCTGATCGGCTCGGGGGCCGGCGACCAGGCCGGGCAGCTGCGCCAACTGCTGGAGTCGGCACGGAAGCTGGGCGTCGCGGAGACCCCGATCGGGGCGCTGGCTGGCGGCCTCGCCTCGGCCAACGGCTCCAAGTGATCCGCTGAGCGGGCACGCCGACCGCGCTGACCGCTCTGACCACGCCGACCGCGGCCACCGATTCAACCGCGGCAACCGCGGCAACCGATTCGACCGAGTCAACTGAGGAACGTGACCGTGACCGTGGACGCCCTCGACGCCCGGCTCGACGCCGGCACCTACGAGGTCCTGCGC
>NZ_JBHVET010000901.1:0-2955 GCF_042802135.1 Kitasatospora sp. NPDC057512 | reverse complement strand
GGAGCGTGCGGCCGGCCGCCGGGGACGGTGGGTGGCGGGATCAGCCCTGCGGGTGGTGGGCCGGGATCGGCGGGAGCTCGCCGGTGGTCTCGTACTCGCTCAGCATCTCGATCCGGCGGGTGTGCCGGGCCTCGCCGCTGTACGGGGTGTCGAGGAAGACCTCGACGAAGCGGGTGGCCTCCTCCAGCGTGTGCATCCGGCCGCCGATGGAGATCACGTTGGCGTTGTTGTGCTGACGGCCGAGCTCGGCGGTCTGCGCGCTCCAGGCCAGCGCGGCCCGGACGCCCTTGACCTTGTTGGCGGCGATCGCCTCGCCGTTGCCCGAGCCGCCGATGACGATGCCCAGGGCGTCCTCGTCGGCGGCGGTGCGCTCGGCGGCGCGCAGGCAGAACGGCGGGTAGTCGTCCTCGGCGTCGTAGATGTGCGGCCCGCAGTCGACCGGCTCGTGGCCGGCCCCCTTGAGCCACTCCACGAGGTGGTTCTTCAGTTCGTATCCGGCATGGTCGGAGCCCAGGTACACGCGCATGCCATGAGTGTGGCATGCGCGTGCGTCCGGGCCCGACAACGGGGGCGGCGGCGGGGAGCCGTCGGCGCGGGCGGGGGACGGTCGGCGCGGGCGGGGGCGGTCAGCGCCGGCCGAGCAGCTTCCAGGCCAGCGGCAGGGCGCCGGCGGCGAGGGCGGCCTTGAGGGCGTCGCCGACCAGGTACGGGTAGAGGCCGAGCTCGGCGGCGCGGGCGAGCGGGACGTGCAGCGACAGGGCGAGGTACGGGACGCCGACCGCGTAGATGGCGAGGCTGCCGAGGACCATGGTGACGGCGGTGTTGACCGGGGTGCGGTCGGCGCCGCGGCGGGCCAGCGCGCCGGTCAGGGCGGCGGCGACGACGAAGCCGAGCACGTAGCCGAAGGTCGGGAACGCCCAGCCGGTGGCGCCGCCGGTGAACCAGGGCACGCCCGCCATGCCGGCCAGCAGGTACAGCACGAGCGAGGCGGCGCCGCGGCGGGTGCCGAGCGCGGTGCCGACCAGCAGGGCGGCGAAGGTCTGGCCGGTGACCGGCACCGGCGAGCCGGGGACGTTCACCGACAGCTGGGCGGCCACGCCGGTCAGCGCGGCGCCGCCGGCCACCAGGGCCAGGTCGCGGGCCTGGGCGCCGAGGCGGGTGGAGGCGGCGGGCAGCAGGTCGGCGAGGACGGCGCGGCGCGGTATCGGGGTGGTGGCAGTGGCCATCGGGGCTCCTCCGTGAGAGTCCAGGTGAGTGAACACCTGTGAACCTACGCGGTGATCCACTGGGCGAACGGCACGGTTTCGGACAAACCCCCGCCCTCGGGCGTTGTCGGAACCGGCTCGGGACAACCCCTGGTCACAACATGATCACTTTGGGTTTCGGCATGGTCCGCATACTGGGCCCGAACCGATCATCTTTGGCATGGACAGCGGCGGCGCCGGATATTGGACAGCTCATGTCGCATACCGCACAGTCTGGAACCACCCCTATGGCCCCCACTTCCGCCCCTCCGGCGCCCGGGACCCCCGACGGCACCCGACCGGCCGCGGCGCCGGCGCCGGGTGGCCAGCAGCTCACCCACGGCCTGAAGCAGCGCCACCTGTCCATGATCGCCCTCGGCGGCGTGATCGGCGCCGGCCTCTTCGTCGGCTCCGGCGCCGGCATCGCGGCCGCCGGCCCGGCGATCATCCTGGCGTTCGTGCTCTCCGGCCTCCTGGTCATGCTGATCATGCGGATGCTCGGTGAGATGTCCGCCGCCCGCCCCGCCTCCGGCTCGTTCTCGGTGCACGCCGAGAAGGAGATCGGCCCCTGGGCCGGGATCACGGCCGGCTGGATGTACTGGGTGATGCTCTGCTGCGGCGTCGCCGCCGAGGCCACCGCCGCCGGGAAGATCGTCAACGGCTGGATACCCGGCGTCTCCGCCTGGGTCTGGGTCGCCCTGTTCATGGTCTTCTTCTGCGCCAGCAACCTCACCGCGGTGAAGAACTTCGGCGAGTTCGAGTTCTGGTTCGCCGCCATCAAGATCACCGCGATCATCGCCTTCCTGGTCCTCGGCGGGCTCGGCATCGCCGGGGTGATCGGCCCCGGCGCCCCCGGCGCGCACAACCTCACCGGTGAGGGCGGCTTCCTGCCCAACGGCGTCAGCGGGCTGATCGTCGGCCTGCTCGCCTCGGTCTTCGCGTACGGCGGTCTGGAGACCGTGACCATCGCCGCCGCCGAGTCCGACGACCCCAAGAAGAACGTCGCCAACGCCGTGCGCACCGCGGTGTGGCGGATCGCGATCTTCTACATCGGCTCGATGGCCCTGGTGGTCACCCTGGTCTCCTGGAAGGACCCGAAGGTCGTCGCGGACGGCCCGTACGTCACCGTGCTGAGCCACCTCGGGGTGCCCGCCGCCGGAACGATCATGCAGGTGGTGGTGCCGGTCGCGCTGCTGTCCGCGATGAACGCCAACATCTACGGCGCCTCCCGGATGGCGTACTCGCTGGTCGGCCGCGGCCAGGGCCCCAAGGCGCTGGCCAAGGTCGGCGGCGGGGTGCCGCGGAGAGCCGTCCTGGCCTCCTGTCTGTTCGGCTTCGGCGCCGTGCTGGCCGCCAAGTTCTGGCCGGACACGGTGTTCACCTGGCTGATGAACACCACCGGCGTCGCGATCCTGGTGGTCTGGCTGTTCATCTGCGTGGTCCAGCTGCGGATGCGCCGCCGACTGGAGCGCGAGGCCCCCGAGCTGCTCACCGTGAAGATGTGGGGCTACCCGTACCTGACCTGGATCGCGATGGCCGCCGTGGCCGCCATCCTCGCCCTGATGACCACCACCGAGGGCAACCGCCAGCAGCTGTACGCGGCCGGCGTGCTGGTCGCGGCGCTCACCGTCGCCGGGCTGCTCAAGCAGCGCCGGGACGCCGCCGCGCTCCGCTGACCTCCCCGCTCACGCGGCAGGGCCCGGTACCGAGC
>NZ_JBHVET010000900.1:0-2962 GCF_042802135.1 Kitasatospora sp. NPDC057512 | reverse complement strand
GTGCACCCAGGGCACCACCCGGCCGTAGGAGAAGCGCATCCGCAGCGCGGAGCGCATCCGCACGGTGCCGGAGACGCCCTCGACGATCCGGATCACCTGGGGGACGGCGTCCTTGCCGGCCAGCGGGCGCGGCGGCATGAAGTCGATCACCCGGACGGTGCCGCCCTGGGTGTCCCACTCCTGCTCCAGGATCAGCGAGTCGCCCCGGTAGCGGCGGCGGTCGGCGGGCACGGCCGGGGCGGCGGCGGTGGGCGGGGGCACCCGCAGGTCGGCGGTCTCGGCGATGCGGACCCGTGCGGGCGAGGGGGCCGGGGCCGTCGCGGGGACGGGGACCGAGGTGACGACGGCCTCGGCCGGGCCGATCCGCCAGAAGCCGTGTTCATCGGTGCCGAGCAGGCCGGCGAACACCGCCGGCGAGTCGAAGCGGGGAAGGCAGAGCCAGTCCACCGCCCCGTCCCTGCTGACCAGGGCAGCGGTCTGCATGTCCCCGATGAGTGCGTAGTCCTCGATACGGCCGGCCACGTGGATCTCCAGTTCGCAATGTGGTCAGGGCATCGGCGAGCGGAGGGAGCGAGCGGTCTGCGGGGCCGGAGGTCCACCCCGGGACGTCCGGCCTGCCGGGGGTGGTGGCAGGCCCTGCTGGAGTGTCCGCGGGGCTCGGTCGAGCCCCTGGAGTGGGTGGGGATGAGCGGGAATACGGGGAGGTCCGGTCGCGCATCGGGGACCGGGAGTGTCCTGACCCTCCCACGCCCTCCGCGTGCTCGTGCTGTCGGCGATGCGTCCGAGCAGCTTACGACGGACGAAAGGGGCGAAGCACGCGGACGCAGCCCGGTGTGGCGCCGCAATTCGGCGGAAATGCCGTGCATCGCGAGGGCGCGGCGCAGGATGGTCCGGAAGGATCACCTCCGTCTGGCCCGGGCGGAGGAGCCGGGATGGTCCGGACGGACACCGCGCTCTGGCCCGGTCCGGTGGGTTGTGCGACCGGTGTGAAACCTGCGGCGCGTGATGCGCCGGTGGTGCGCCCCGCGCGCGCTCCCGGCGCGGTGCGCGTGCCTCGATCGGCATCCGGGTCGCGTCGCTGATACCCTGGTATCCCGTGGACCGGCGGGATCAAACGCCCCGGACCAGCCGAACCGACGACCCAGTGAGCGCCGCGCACCGAGCCGGCCTCCCGTCACGGCGAACCCCGAGCCTCCCGCCCACGTCTGCTTCGACACGCGACCCACGGGAGCCCCCTCTTGGCACAGCCCCATTCCGGCAAGGCAGCGAACGGCCGCGCCGTGACGACCAAGCACCTCTTCGTCACCGGGGGTGTCGCCTCTTCGCTCGGAAAGGGGCTGACCGCCTCCAGCCTCGGCGCGCTGCTCAAGGCCCGCGGCCTGCGCGTGACGATGCAGAAGCTCGACCCCTACCTCAACGTGGACCCGGGCACCATGAACCCGTTCCAGCACGGTGAGGTGTTCGTCACCGACGACGGTGCCGAGACCGACCTGGACATCGGTCACTACGAGCGGTTCCTGGACACCAACCTGCACGGCTCGGCGAACGTCACCACCGGCCAGGTGTACTCGACGGTCATCGCCAAGGAGCGCCGCGGCGAGTACCTGGGCGACACCGTCCAGGTCATCCCGCACATCACCAACGAGATCAAGTCCCGGATCCGCCGGATGGCGACCGAGGACGTCGACGTGGTGATCACCGAGGTCGGCGGCACCGTCGGCGACATCGAGTCGCTGCCGTTCCTGGAGGCCGTCCGCCAGGTCCGCCACGAGGTCGGCCGGGACAACGTGTTCTTCGTGCACGTCTCCCTGCTGCCGTACATCGGCCCCTCGGGCGAGCTGAAGACCAAGCCCACCCAGCACTCCGTCGCCGCGCTGCGCAACATCGGCATCCAGCCCGACGCGATCGTGCTGCGCGCCGACCGCGAGGTCCCGCAGGCGATCAAGCGCAAGATCTCGCTGATGTGCGACGTGGACGAGGAGGCCGTGGTCGCGGCCATCGACGCCAAGTCGATCTACGACATCCCCAAGGTGCTGCACGGCGAGGGCCTGGACGCGTACGTGGTGCGCCGCCTGGACCTGCCGTTCCGCGACGTCGACTGGACCACCTGGGACGACCTGCTGCGCCGCGTCCACGAGCCGCAGCACATCGTCAAGGTCGCCCTGGTCGGCAAGTACATCGACCTGCCGGACGCGTACCTGTCGGTGACCGAGGCGCTGCGCGCCGGCGGCTTCGCCAACAACGCCCGCGTCGAGATCAAGTGGGTCACCTCGGACGACTGCGAGACCCCCGAGGGCGCCCGGGCGCAGCTCGGCGACGTCGACGCGATCTGCATCCCCGGCGGCTTCGGCGACCGCGGCGTCAACGGCAAGGTCGGCGCGATCACCTTCGCCCGCGAGAACAAGGTGCCGCTGCTGGGCCTGTGCCTGGGCCTGCAGTGCGTGGTCATCGAGGCGGCCCGCAACCTGGCCGGCCTGCCCGAGGCCAACTCCACCGAGTTCGACGCCGCCGCCAAGCACCCGGTCATCTCCACGATGGCCGAGCAGTTGGCCATCGTCGACGGCAAGGGCGACCTGGGCGGCACCATGCGCCTGGGCCTGTACCCGGCCAAGCTCGCCGAGGGCTCGATCGTCCGTGAGGTCTACGGCGGCGAGCAGTACGTCGAGGAGCGCCACCGCCACCGCTACGAGGTGAACAACGCCTACCGCGCGGACCTGGAGAAGACCGGCCTGGAGTTCTCCGGCCTCTCGCCCAAGGGCGACCTGGTCGAGTACGTCGAGTACCCGCGCGAGGTGCACCCCTACCTGGTGGCCACCCAGGCCCACCCGGAGCTGAAGTCCCGTCCGACCCGCCCGCACCCGCTGTTCGCGGGCCTGGTCAAGGCGGCCATCGAGATCAAGACCGCGGCCTCCGAGTAGTCCTCCCCGGTCGTTCACCGGACGGCGGCCCCGCGATTCCCGCG
>NZ_JBHVET010000899.1:0-2971 GCF_042802135.1 Kitasatospora sp. NPDC057512 | reverse complement strand
GAGGGGCACCGGCCCCGCGTCACGACGCCGACAGCTCACGACGCCAGGAGGGCCGCCCTACCGCGAGGCCATCGACGTCAGCCGCCGCGCGGCCCGGTACTGCCGCAGCACCTGGGCGAAGGAGGTGTGCCCCTGGGTGGTCCGGGCGAAGGCCCGCCAGGCCGGCGGCACCAGGCAGACCGCCGCGTGGAACAGGTACGGCCGCCGCTCGAAGGCGCCCAGCAGCTGCTTGCCCGCGCGCATCTCCACACCCAGCCCGGCCTTGACCGCGAACGCGTAGTTGAGCGCCTCGCGCCGCACCGCCGCCGCGTTGCCCGCCTCGGCGACCCGCACCGCCCACTCGCCGGCCAGCCGGCCCGAGCGCAGCGCGTACGAGATGCCCTCGCGGGTCCACGGCTCCAGCAGGCCGGCCGCGTCCCCGGCGACCAGCACCCGGCCGCGGGAGAGCGGCGAGTCCTCGGTCCGGCAGCGGGTCAGGTGCCCGGACTCGACCCGGGGGGTGAACCCGGACAGGCCCAGCCGGCGGATGTAGTCGGCGAGGTACTGCTTGGTCCGCTCGCCGTCGCCGCGCGCCGAGATGACGCCGACGGTCAGGCTGCTGGTCTCGGTCTTCGGGAACACCCAGCCGTAACTGCCGGGCAGCGGGCCCCAGTCGAGGTGGATCCGGCCCGCCCAGTCGGCCGCGACCTGCGCCGGCACCGGGATCTCCGCCTCCAGGCCGAGGTCGATCTGGTCGAAGGTGACGCCGACGTGCCTGCCGATCCGGCTCGCGCTGCCGTCCGCGCCGACCACCGCGCGGGCCTCGAAGGTGCGCCCGTCGGCCGCCGTCACCAGGGCCGTCCGGTGCTCCCCGCCGCGCTGCTCGACGCCGGTGACGGTCACTCCGGTGACCAGCACCGCCCCGGCCTGCTTGGCCGCCTGCACCAGGCGCAGGTCGAACTCGTCCCGGTTGACCAGGCCGAACAGCATCCGCTTGGACCGCCGCGTACGGGTGTACCTCCCGTCGTAGGCGAAGGTGACGGCGTGCACCCGGTCCTGCAGCGGCAGCCGGAAGTCCGGCGGCAGGCTGTCCCGGGAGGGGCCGATGATGCCGCCGCCGCAGGTCTTGTACCGGGGGTGTTCGGCCTTGTCGAGCAGCAGCACCCGGCGGCCCTGGGCCGCGGCGGCGTGCGCGGCCGAGGACCCCGCCGGTCCGGCGCCGACCACCACGACGTCCCAGATGCCGTCCAGCGGCGCGGCCGCGTCGTCGGTCGGACCGCCCTCGGCCGGGCTGTCGAGCGGGCTACGGGAATCGGAGCTTCCGGAGTCAGTCACGTCGAGCAATCCTATGCGTCCGGCCGCGCCGGTCGAGCGCGCCGCCCCCGCACCGGCGCCGCCCGGTCGTACGGCCCGCCCGAGGGCGGCCCGTCCCCTCGGCGGCCCGGTCCGCGGCACACCCTCGGAACTCCCTGTTCCGCTCCACCTATGATCGGCACTACCGCAAACCGCCTCCTCCGCCCGCACCACCCCCAAGGGCGGACCGTCCCCCCGGAGCCCCGATGTCACAGCCCCTGGCCGACGCCGTCCGATCCCTGATGGACCGTGCCCGCACCGACCTCGCCGAGCTGGTCGCCTTCCCGTCGGTCGCCGACCCGCGCCAGTTCCCGGTCGAGGAGTGCGAGAAGGCCGCGCGCTGGGTCGCCGACGCCTTCGCCGCCGAGGGCCTGACCGGCATCCGGCTGCTGGACACCCCGGACGGCACCCAGTCCGTCTACGGCGAGCTGCCCGGCCCCGAGGGCGCGCCGACCGTCCTGCTCTACTCGCACTACGACGTCCAGCCCCCGCTGGACGAGAACGCCTGGCACAGCCCCGCCTTCGAGCTGACCGAGCGCGACGGCCGCTGGTACGGGCGCGGCGCGGCCGACTGCAAGGGCAACATCCTGATGCACCTGACGGCGCTGCGGGCGCTGCGTCAGGTCCACGGCGACGCCTACCCGGTCGGCCTGAAGATCATCGTCGAGGGCTCCGAGGAGCAGGGCACCGGCGGCCTGGAGCGCTACGCCGAGGCCCACCCCGAGCTGCTCGCCGCCGACGCCATCATCATCGGCGACACCGGCAACTTCGCCCCCGGCCTGCCCACCGTGACCACCTCGCTGCGCGGCATGACGATCGTCGAGGCCACCGTCACCACGCTGGCCGGCAACCTGCACTCCGGGGCCTTCGGCGGCGCCGCCCCGGACGCGCTCCAGTCCCTGGTCCGGATGCTGGCCTCGCTGCACGACGAGAACGGCGACGTCGCGGTGGCCGGCCTGACCGCCGACCAGACCTGGACCGGCGTCCAGTACCCGGAGGAGCAGTTCCGCGCCGACGCCAAGGTGCTCGACGGCGTCGCCCTGACCGGCACCGGCACCCTCGCGGACCGCCTCTGGGCCCGCCCGGCCGTCACCGTCCTCGGCATCGACGCCCCGCCGGTGATCGGCGCCACCTCCTCCGTCCAGGCCACCGCCAAGGCCCTGATCAGCCTGCGCGTCGCGCCGGGCACGGACGCGGGCGCCGCCCAGGACGCCCTGGTCGCCCACCTGGAGGCGCAGGTCCCGCTCGGCGCCCGGCTCACCGTCGAGCGCCAGGGCAACGGCTCGCCGTTCCGCGCCGACACCAGCGGCCCGGCGTACGAGGCGATGGGCGAGGCGATGGCCGAGGCCTTCGGGACGGCCATGGTCGCCTCCGGCGAGGGCGGCTCGATCCCGCTCTGCAACACGCTGCGCTCGCTCTACCCGCAGGCCGAGATCGTGCTGATCGGCGTCGAGGAGCCGACCACCCAGATCCACGCGGTCAACGAGAGCGTCGACCCGCGGGAGCTGGAGCGGATGGCCCTCACCGAGGCGCTGTTCCTCCGCCGCTACGCCGAACTGCGCTCCGTCTGACGGACCTTCGAGGCGACGTCCCGAGGCTCTTCCCGGAGGACGTCCGGCCGCCCGCCGCGCAACCGGCG
>NZ_JBHVET010000898.1:0-2982 GCF_042802135.1 Kitasatospora sp. NPDC057512 | reverse complement strand
GGTCAACCGGCCGTTCGCTGTGCGCGAGGGGGGAGTTGAACCCCCACGCCCTTTCGGGCACTGGAACCTGAATCCAGCGCGTCTGCCTATTCCGCCACCCGCGCATCTGGGTGATGAGGAAAACTATAGACCATCCGGAGGGGTACCTCCGACCACCTCCGGGCAGACGGCGGGAGACCGGCCCTACGCCGGGAGCCGGGGCCGCTGGGGCGCGGGGGCGCGGAAGTGGCGGGCGAGGTAGCCGAGCCAGGCCTGCTCGAAGCTCTCGGCGAGCTGCGACTCGGGGGCGAACAGGTCGAAGGCGTGGTACGCGCCGGGGTACAGGTGGAGTTCGACCGGGACGCCGTGGGCGCGCAGGCGCATGGCGTAGTCGAGGTCCTCGTCGCGGAAGGAGTCGAGTTCGCCGACCGCGACGAAGGTGGGCGGCAGGCCGCCGAGGTCCTCCGCGCGGGCGGGGGCGGCGTACGGGCTGACCTCGTCGGTGCCGGCGCGGTCGCCCAGGATCGCCCGCCAGGCGAGGAGGTTGGTGGCGCGGTCCCAGATGCCGAGGTCGGTGATCTCGTGGCTGGACGCGGTGCGGTTCCGGTCGTCGAGCATCGGGTACATCAGCGCCTGGAACAGCGGCGCCGGGCCGCCGTGGTCGCGGACCAGCAGGGCGGTGGCCGCCGCGACTCCCCCGCCGCCGCTCTGGCCGGCGATGCCGATCCGGGCGCCGTCCAGGCCGAGTGCCTCCGCTTCGCGGAGGAGCCACCGGTGGGCGGTGTGCCCGTCCTCGGCGGCGCCGGGGGCGGGGGTCTCCGGGGCGAGCCGGTAGTCGACGGCGGCGACGGCGCAGCCGAGCCGCGTGCTGAGCCGCTTGAGCCAGGGGTCGTCCTGAGCGGCGAAGCCGAGTACCTGTCCGCCGCCGTGGAACCAGAGCAGGACCGGCAGCGGGCCGGGCCCGGCGGCGGTGGGCCGCAGCAGCCGGATCGGCACGTCCGGGCCGTCGGCCCGGGTCGCGTGGTGTTCGGTCACGGTGACCGACGGGTCGTCGGGGGTGGAGTCGGCCACGGACTCGGCGAAGGCGCGGAGCGTCTCGCGGGTCGCGGGGATGTCGGTCAGGTCGAACGCGCCGTTGGGGGTCATCGGGACGGCGTCGAGGGCCTGGCGCAGTTCCGGGTCGACCAGCAGGCGGGGAGCGGTCATGGCGGTGTCTCCTTCCACGGCCGCTCAGGCCCGGAACTCGTCGATGACGACGACGCCGGTCGGCCCGTACGTCTCCAGGGACTCCAGCACGCCACTCGCCTCATGGAGGCCGACGGTGCGGGTGACGATCCGGCCGGGGTTGAGGCGGCCGGCCTCGATCATGGTGAGCATGGTGCCGAACCGCTGGCCCTGCATGCCGAAGGCGCCCAGGAACTCCAGCTCCTTGACCATCATCACGTCGATCGGCAGGGCGACATCCCCCTTCTCCGCACCGGTGGTGTGCCCGAGTTGGAGGTGGCGGCCGCGGGTGCGCAGGGAGAGGACGGAGTTGCGGCAGGCCTCGGCGATGCCGACGGCGTCGACGGACACGTGGGCGCCGCCCCGGGTGAGGGTCCGCACCGCCTCGGCCGGGTCGTCGGTGGCGGCGTTGACGGTGTGGACGGCGCCGAGGGCGCGGGCGGCCGCCAGCTTCTCCTCGGAGATGTCGACCGCGATGACGTTGGCGCCGGTGGCGGCCGCGATCTCCACCGTGGACAACCCCATGCCGCCGCCCGCCCCGTACACGGCGACCCACTCCCCGCCGCGCACGCGGGCCTGGTCGACGACGCCGTGGAAGGCGGTCATGTAGCGGCAGGCGAGGGCGGCGACATCGACGAAGCCGACGGACTCCGGCACCCGGACGAGGTTGACGTCGGCGAAGCGGACCATGACGTACTCGGCGAAGGCGCCCCAGTAGGAGACCCCGGGGACGAGCGAGTCCACGTGCTCGCACACGTGCTGGTTGCCGCTGCGGCACATCTCACAGGAGCCCTCGCCGGGGTTCATCGGGAAGATGACGCGGTCGCCGTCCCGCCAGTCCCGGACGTCCCGGCCGACCTCCACGACGGTGCCGGCGAACTCGTGGCCGAGGACGAACGGGGGCTTGACCTGCGGCCCTCCCGTCCAGAAGTCCCCGGCCCACAGGGCCCAGTCGGTGCGGCAGATCCCGTTGGCGCCGACGCGCACGATGGCGCCGTCGGGCGGGCACGTGGGATCGGGCACGTCACGGATGACGAGGGGCTGGTGGAGTTCTTCGATGACTGCGGCGCGCATGGACGCGACCTCCTCGGGGAATGTCCACCGGTTCAAGTGGTGGACTTTGAAGCTATGCGCCCGCTTCGATGCGTGTCAACCGCTTAGAGTGGTGGACATGAGTGACGAGGACGGCCGACGAGAAGGGCGCCAGCGCGCCAAGACCGACTTCCGGTTCGACGACGCACGACTGTGCTTCGCCTTCGCCGGCACGCTCGCCGATCGCGGCAAGGACGTGCACGTCGAGCGGCTGGCACTGCCGGAGGACCTGAGCCGGTGGAGTGTGGAGAGCGGCTGCACGACGGTGGCGCCGACCTGCGGCGAGGCCGAACTGGAGGGAGCGAGGCGGCTGCGCGAGGCGGTGCAGCGGACGGGCGTCGCACTGGCGGAGGGGGTGCCGCCCGCGGCCGAGGACGTGGTGGTGGCCAACAGCGCGGCGGCTGAGCCGACTTCGGTACCCGTGCTCTCGGCGGACGGGGCGTCGGTGCGGTGGGACGGGGACGGGATCGCGGCCGTGCTGTCGATGGTCGCGCGGGACCTGATCGCGCTCTGCGCGTCCGACGAGCAGCGGACGCGCGTGCGCATCTGCGGGAACCCCGACTGCGGAACGCCGTTCGTGGACACGTCGCGGGCGGGCGCGCGGCGCTGGTGCTCGATGAAGACCTGCGGCGCACTCGCGAAGAAGCGCGCCTACCGGGCGAAGGCGAAGTAGTCAGGGGCTGGGAA
>NZ_JBHVET010000897.1:0-2993 GCF_042802135.1 Kitasatospora sp. NPDC057512 | reverse complement strand
CTCTAGCCGATCCCCGCTCCGAAAAGCGAATCCGACCGCAACCCGATAAAACGAGCACGCCGAATAAGCACCAGGTCACAGCGCCGAAAAGCGCAGACGACCGGCACGAACCGGAAAGTGGTGTTTCAGAGGATTGGCTACCGCGGGACCGTCCGCGCAGATGCGTGTCCGGTGCTCCCTGCCAGGCAGCTCGAAGAACTGTACGCGCTTCCACGCCCCGATGCAAACGTCGTGCAAAGACGGCCGGCCGGACCCCGGGGAGAGGGGTCCGGCCGGTGGTGCCGTGCGGATCAGCTGTTGGTGGGGAAGCCCAGGTTGATGCCGCCGTGCGACGGGTCCAGCCAGCGCTGGGTCACCGCCTTGCCCCGGGTGAAGAACTGCACGCCGTCCGGGCCGTACGCGTGGGCGTCGCCGAACAGCGAGGCCTTCCAGCCGCCGAAGGAGTAGTAGGCGACCGGGACCGGGATCGGCACGTTGATGCCGACCATGCCGACCTCCACCTCGAACTGGAAGCGCCGGGCCGCGCCGCCGTCGTTGGTGAAGAGGGCGGTGCCGTTGCCGTACGGGTTGGCGTTGATCAGCGCCAGGCCCTCCTCGTACGAGTCGACGCGCACCACCGAGAGGACCGGGCCGAAGATCTCGTCGTTGTAGACGGACATGCCGGGCTTCACGTGGTCGAACAGCGTGGGGCCGAGCCAGAAGCCGTCGGCCGTCGGGGAGCCGTTCCTGTCCTCGGCGGTGACCGGGTGCTTGCGGCCGTCCACCGCGAGCTCGGCGCCGTCGGCGACCCCGGACTCCACATAGGAGGTGACCTTGTCCCGGTGCTGGCCGGTGACCAGCGGGCCCATCTCGGAGTCGCCGTTGCAGCCCGGGCCGACCTTCAGGGTGGCGATCCGCTGCTTGATCTTCTCGACCAGCTCGTCGCCGATCGGGTCGACCGCGACCAGCACGGACACCGCCATGCAGCGTTCGCCGGCCGCGCCGAAGCCCGCGTTGACGGCGGCGTCGGCGGCGAGGTCGAGGTCGGCGTCCGGCAGGACCAGCATGTGGTTCTTGGCGCCGCCCAGGGCCTGCACGCGCTTGCCGTAGCGGGTGCCGGTCTCGTAGACGTAGCGGGCGATCGGGGTGGAGCCGACGAAGCTGACCGACTTGATGTCCGGGTGCTCCAGCAGGCGGTCGACGGCCACCTTGTCGCCGTGCACGACGTTGAAGACGCCGTCCGGCAGGCCGGCTTCCTTCCACAGCTCGGCGAGGAAGTTGGCGGCGGACGGGTCCTTCTCCGAGGGCTTCACCACGACGGTGTTGCCGGCCGCGATGGCGATCGGGAAGAACCACATCGGCACCATGGCCGGGAAGTTGAACGGCGAGATGATCGCGACCGGGCCGAGCGGCTGGCGGATCGAGTAGACGTCGACGCCCGTCGAGGCCTGCTCGGTGAAGCCGCCCTTGATCAGCTGCGGGATGCCGCAGGCGTACTCCACGACCTCCAGGCCGCGGGCGATCTCGCCCAGCGCGTCGGAGTGCACCTTGCCGTGCTCGGCCACGATGATCGAGGCCAGCTCGTCGCGGCGGGCGTTCAGCAGCTCGCGGAAGGCGAAGAGCACCGTCGTCCGCTTCGCGATCGAGGCGGTGCGCCACTCGGTGAAGGCCGAGGCGGCGGCGGCCACGGCCTGGTCGACCTCGGCGATCTCGGCGAAGTCGACCTGGCCGGCGACCTGGCCGGTGGCCGGGTCGAAGACCTCGCCGCGACGGGGGGCCGCACCGGCGGTGGCGACGGGCTTGCCGCCGATCCAGTGAATGATGTGCTTGCTCAAGGTCCGTCTGCCTCCGAAGTCCCGGGCGGCGTCCTGCCACCGGTCCGGTCTGGCGCCGCCCGCACGTGGGCCGGGCGACGGGAAATCACGGGGCTACCGCGCTCGCCTCCCAGTCTGATGGCCGCTCCGGCGCAGCTCAACGAACAGGCTGACGGGGATCGTGGATTCAGCCTTACAGGTCGTCCGGTCACTCGGCCGAACGTGTGAACCCGCCACACGTGGCCCGGCACGCCTGCCCTCACCACGAGTGCCCCCACCACAAGTGCCCCGACGACGCGGGCGCCCACCGCGGGCAGCCGTCACCGCGGGCACCCGCGGGGCCGGGCGTCAGGACTCCCCGTCCTCCGGCTCCTCCAGGTACGGGTCGTGCAGCCCGTCCGCCGCCTCCCGGGTCTCCAGCAGGTCCAGTCGCAGGTCCTGCGCCCAGGCCAGCGCCCACCGCTTCAGCTCGGCCACCTCCCCGGCCGGCACGCCCCGGGCGCGGAACCGCCCATCCGCCGCCTCGGCGAGCGCCTCCAGCCGTTCGGCCAGCGCCGCGGGCTGGAAGTCCGGGTCCAACTCGGCTGCCAGCGCGAGCAGTTCGCCCTCCCGGTAGCAGCGGGTGAGGGCGTGCACGTCGATCAGGTCGCGCGGCATGCCCCGGTCCACGAGCAGCGCGGTGGTCAGCGCGGCCGCGTCCTCCAGGGCGACGACCGGCAGCACCACCGGGGGCTCGTCCGGTCCGGGCGCGCCGAGGTCGAGCCGGACCGACCGGTGTCCCAGCGGCTCCTTGCGCAGTTCCACCGAGTGTGACCGCCCGCCCAGCGCCAGCCGGACGGTGAGCTGTTCCAGCCGCGGTGTGCCCGGCCGCTCGGCGGCCCCGCCGCCCGCCGCCCGGTACGCCTCGCCCAGCGCGGCGGCCACCTCCGGCAGGTCGGCGCCGCCGGTCGCCAGGGTCAGCCCGTCCTGCGGGCAGGCCGCGACGCCGTGGGCGCGCAGCGCGTGCCCACCGGCCAGGGCGAGGCCGTACCGGTCGCAGACGGGTGCGGCCGACGCGGCCAGGCGCAGCTGGGCGGGGCCCGGGCGGAGGGACGCGTCGACGGCGTGCGGGACGGTGGTCACGCCTCCAGTCTGACGCGACCACCCGCTCCGCGCGCCACCGTCGCCGGGCGCCCGGAGCGCTACCGAGCGCCCCGGGTG
>NZ_JBHVET010000896.1:0-3018 GCF_042802135.1 Kitasatospora sp. NPDC057512 | reverse complement strand
GCCCCAGAAGGGGTCCGTCGCCCGGCTCACCGGTCGCGCGCGGTGCGCGACCGGACACAGCTCGAGGCCGGCTGCTGTTGGTGGCGCCCTGTATCAGCGCTCGTCGTCGGTGGCCGTCACGGTGGTCGCGGTGGTGAGACGGCCGCTCTCGTCCTGTATCTCCACGGCGATCTTCTTGAGCTCGGGCTCGAACTTCCGGCCGTGGTGGGCGCAGAAGAGCAGCTCTCCGCCGCTGGCGAGTACGACGCGCAGGTAGGCCTGGGCGCCGCAGCGGTCGCAGCGGTCAGCCGCGGTGAGCGGGCTCGCAGGGGTCAGAACAGTAGTCACGTCGCCTCTTCTCTAGCTCGACGAGCTGTCGTACCAGGGTCAACATCCAACCAGGCCGAAAACGTTCCCGCTCGTGGCTTTTCTTCTTTGAGGATTCTGCTGTGTTGATGAGGACGTGCCCCGGGCGCCGGTGGTTCATGCGTGCCGGATTCCGGGATCCGCCCTTCGCTCGAACGCCCGATCGGGATCGGGTGCGAGGTCCGCGTAGCATAATCCTTCGCCGGGTTGGAGCATAAGCCCCGTCCCGGGCCCCGGTAGCCTGCATAACGGCAGTTCCGGAGCCTGCGCCGGGCCCCACGATCCGCCAGGACCGGTGGTACCGGGAGGAGATGGCGCCCCCGGGGCCCACACCCGGGTGCGGTGCTTGTTCGCGCAGCGCGTACAAGCTGCGCGGGGCCGGTCCGTCGTGCTGTGCACCCGGTGCAGGGGTTCGGGCACGCAGGGCGACGGGTGTCGGTGCGGCGTGCTGCACTGGCGTTTGGTCCGGATGCGTCCGGATGTGACCGATGAGACAGATCTTCACCGAGGAGAGTGCCGCGTGAGTGCCGAAACGACCGTGCCGTCCGCGCTGCTGGCCGGCGACGACGGTTCCAACTACACCGCGCGGCACCTGCTCGTCCTGGAGGGCCTGGAGGCGGTCCGCAAGCGCCCCGGCATGTACATCGGCTCGACCGACAGCCGCGGTCTGATGCACTGCCTGTGGGAGATCATCGACAACTCCGTCGACGAGGCGCTCGGCGGCTACTGCGACCGCATCGACGTCGTGCTGCACCCCGACTCCTCGGTCGAGGTCCGGGACAACGGGCGCGGCATCCCGGTCGACGTCGAGCCCAAGACCGGGCTGTCCGGCGTCGAGGTCGTGATGACCAAGCTGCACGCCGGCGGCAAGTTCGGCGGCGGCTCCTACGCGGCCTCCGGCGGTCTGCACGGCGTCGGCGCCTCGGTCGTCAACGCGCTCTCCGCCCGCCTCGACGTCGAGGTCGACCGCAGCGGGCACACCCACGCGATCAGCTTCCGCCGCGGCACCCCCGGCATCTTCACCGAGGCCAGCCCGGACGCGCCCTTCGAGCCCGGCAACGGGCTGACCAGGACCCGCAAGGTGCCGAAGGCCCGCACCGGCACCCGGATCCGCTACTGGGCCGACCGGCAGATCTTCCTCAAGGACGCCAAGCTCTCCCTGGAGACGCTGCACAGCCGCGCCCGGCAGACCGCCTTCCTGGTCCCCGGCCTGACCATCGTGGTGCGTGACGAGCGGCTCACCGAGAGCGAGCAGATCGACGAGACGGTCTTCCGCTACGACGGCGGCATCGCCGAGTTCTGCGAGTTCCTGGCCCCCGACAAGCCGGTCTGCGACGTGCTGCGGCTGCGCGGCGAGGGCACCTTCAAGGAGACCGTGCCGGTCCTGGACGACCTCGGCCACATGACGCCCACCGAGGTCACCCGTCACCTCGGGGTGGACATCGCGCTGCGCTGGGGCGCCGGCTACGACACCACCCTGCGCTCCTTCGTCAACATCATCGCCACCCCCAAGGGCGGCACCCACATCACCGGCTTCGAGCGCTCGCTGGCCAAGACGGTCAACGAGGCGCTGCGCGCGAGCAAGCTGCTGCGCGTCGCCGAGGACGACATCACCAAGGACGACGCCACCGAGGGCCTCACCGCGGTGGTCACCGTCCGGCTCGCCGAGCCGCAGTTCGAGGGCCAGACCAAGGAGGTGCTCGGCACCTCGGCGGCCAACCGGATCGTCGCCGCCGTCGTCGCCAAGGAGCTCAAGGCCTTCCTCACCTCGGCCAAGAAGGACCAGAAGCTCCAGGCCCGGGCCGTGCTGGACAAGGTCGTCGCGGCCGCCCGCACCCGGGTCGCCGCCCGGCAGCACAAGGAGGCCCAGCGCCGCAAGACCGCGCTGGAGACCAGCTCGCTGCCCGCCAAGCTGGCCGACTGCCGCAGCGACGACGTCGACCGCAGCGAACTGTTCATCGTCGAGGGGGACTCCGCGCTCGGCACCGCCAAGCTCGCCCGCAACTCCGAGTTCCAGGCGCTGCTGCCGATCCGCGGCAAGATCCTCAACGTGCAGAAGGCGTCCGTGAGCGACATGCTCAAGAACGCCGAGTGCGCCGCGATCATCCAGGTGATAGGGGCCGGCTCCGGCCGCACCTTCGACATCGACCAGGCCCGCTACGGCCGGGTCATCTTCATGGCCGACGCCGACGTCGACGGCTCGCACATCCGCACCCTGCTGCTCACCCTGTTCCACCGCTACATGCGGCCGATGGTCGAGCAGGGCCGGGTCTTCGCCGCGGTGCCGCCGCTGCACCGGATCGAGCTCACCAGCCCCAAGCGCGGCCAGGAGAAGTACCACTACACCTACTCCGACGCCGAACTGCGCTCCACGCTGCTGGAGTTCCAGCGCAAGAACCAGCGCTGGAAGGAGCCGGTGCAGCGCTACAAGGGCCTCGGCGAGATGGACGCCGACCAACTGGCCGAGACCACCATGGACCCGCGCCACCGCACGCTGCGCCGGATCAACCTGGGCGACCTGGAGCAGGCCGAGCGGATCTTCGACCTGCTGATGGGCAACGACGTCGCCCCGCGCAAGGAGTTCATCGTGGACTCGGCGGCCACCCTGGACCGTTCCCGCATCGACGCCTGATCCCGGCCGTACGCGAGGGCCCTCCACCCCTGGGTGGAGGG
>NZ_JBHVET010000895.1:0-3028 GCF_042802135.1 Kitasatospora sp. NPDC057512 | reverse complement strand
TCCGCGGAGACCACCACGGTGTGGGACACCCCGGGGGTGTTGTCCACGAAATTGGTGATCAGCCAGTTCAGGTTCTGTGCGGCCTGGCTCATCTGGTTCAACTCAACGCTCCTGGTGATCTGCGCCGTTGCCGTCGCTCCGGCCACCGAAACTATCGAATCCGGGCTGCTGGGCACCATGCTGGTGGCCCGCCTGGTTGGCGGCCTGCTCGGCCCCGGCGCGGCGGCCCTGCTGGATGCCGCGGCGCAGGTTGGTCAGTCGACCGCGGACCTCCTCGGGGGCCCGGGAGACCTGCGGACCGGTCAGCGGCGAGGCCTCGGCGGTGCCGGAGACCAGGTTGGCCTGCGGGGTCCGCCGGGGCAGGCCCGACATGGTGACACCGCTGGTCGAGGGCTCGCGGATCTGCTCGGCGCGACGCCAGCGCTCGTCGTTCGCGGACGGACGCCACGGCGCGTCGCCGGTGCCCGGCTGCGGCTGACCCTGCGGCTGCTGCTGGTTCTGCTGCGGCTGGCCCTGCTGCTGGGGCGCCTGCTGCTGGGGCGCGGGCTGCTGCGGGGCCTGCCGCTGCGGAGCGTGCTGCTCGTCGGCCGGCTGCTGGAACTCCGGCGCGGCGGTGCCGGGGCGGCGCGGCTGGTACGGCCGCGGCCGCGCCTGCTGCGAGCCGTCGGACTGCGGGAACCAGGGCTGCTCGTCGGCGCCCGGTCGGCCCGCGGCCTCGGACGGGCCGGTCGGCAGCGCCATCGGCTCCTGGTGCGGCAGCGGCAGCGGCTGCGGCTGCGGCTGCTGCGGGGCCTGCTCCTGGCGCACCGGCTCCGGACGCGGCGGGTTCGGCACGTTCGGCAGCACCGGCTCGACCAGGCCGAGGCCCAGCGGGTCGCGCGGGTCGATCTGGCTGGCCTCGAAGCGCGGACGGGCGAACTGCTGGGTGCTCTCCACCGGCGCCGGCTCGGCCGACGGCAGCGGCTGGGGCTGCTGCTGGGCCTGCGGCGGCAGCTGCGGCTGGCGGTCGCGCTGCGGCGCGTCCGGGCCGGGGCGCTGCGGACCGCGCGGGCCCTGGGCGGCGGGTCGACCGGGGGCGCCGGGGCCCTGCGGGGCCGGGCGGCGCTGCGGCAGGCCGTCCTGCGGACGGTTGCCCGGACGGGCGCCCTGCTGCGGCGCGCCGGGACCACCGGGGCCACCGGGAGCGCCGGGGCGGCCGTGCTGCGGCTGCTCGCCGGTCCGGGCGCCCGGACCGCCGTCGAACCCGCCGGCGGGACGCGGACGCTCCTGGCCGGGCCGGCCGGGCTGGGACTGACCGGCCTGCGGCTGACCCGGCTGGCCGGGCTGGCCGGGCTGCTGCTGACGGCCGCGGCGGGGCAGGCCGTTCGGGCCGCTCTGCGGCGGGCCCTGGCGGCCCGGGGCGCGCTGCGGCAGACCGCCCTGCTGGGCCTGCTGCGGAGCCTGCTGGTTCTGCGGGGCCTGCTGCTTCTGCTTCTGCTGCGGCTGGGCGGGCCGCTGGCCCTGGCCCTGCTGACCGCCGCCCTGCGGGGCGGGGTTCTCCCGCAGCGACTGGCCGACCTTGCGGGTCGGCAGACCGCCGCCGGACGCACCCGGACCGCCCGGCGCGCCGGGACCGCCCTGCGCGCCCGGACCGCCCTGCGGACCGGGACCGGTCGGAGCGGCCGGACCGCCCTGGCCGAGCTGCGGGCGGCCGCCCTGCGGGGCACCGGCGGCCGGACCGCCCTGGCCGAGCGCGGCCGGACCGCTCTGGCGGCCGGGCGGCACCTGGCGCTGCTGGCGCGGCGTCGGGGTGACCCCGCGCTGCTGCTTGCCCTGGCCGGAGCCGGCCCGGCCGGCGCCGCGGCGGTCGCCCGAATTGGTGACGTCCACCGGGAGCATGACCAGCGCGGTGGTGCCGCCGGAGTCGCTGGGGCGGAGCTGGATGCGGATGCCGTGTCGCAGGGACAGGCGGCCGACCACGAAGAGGCCCATGCGGCGGGAGACCGAGACGTCCACCGTCGGCGGGTTGGCGAGGCGCTCGTTGATCTCGGCGAGGTCGTCGGGGCTCAGGCCGATGCCGGTGTCGTGGATCTCGACCAGGACGCGGCCGTCCGGCAGCGCGTGGCCGGTGACCCGGACGCGGGTCTGCGGGCTGGAGAACGAGGTGGCGTTCTCCAGCAGCTCGGCGAGCAGGTGGACGAGGTCGTTGACGACGCGGCCGGCGACCTCGGCCGACGGTACGGCGGCGAGCTCGATGCGCTCGTACTGCTCCACCTCGGAGGCGGCGGCGCGGAGCACGTCGACCAGCGGGACGGGCCTGGTCCAGCGGCGGCCCGGGTCCTCACCGGCGAGGACGAGGAGGTTTTCGCCGTTGCGGCGCATGCGGGTCGCGAGGTGGTCCAGCTTGAAGAGGTTGGCCAGCTGGTCCGGGTCCGCCTCGCGGCTCTCCAGCTCGGAGATGAGCGACAGCTGGCGCTGGATGAGGCCCTGGCTGCGGCGCGAGAGGTTGGTGAACATCGCGTTGATGTTGCCGCGCAGGAGGGCCTGCTCGGCGGCGAGGCGGACGGCCTCGCTGTGCACCATGTCGAACGCGTGGGCCACGTGGCCGATCTCGTCGGTGGAGTCGACGGCGACCGGCTCGACCGTGGTGTCGACGTCGTGCGGGTCGGCCTCGGAGAGGGTCTTGACCAGCTCGGGCAGGCGGCGCTCGGCGACGTCCTCGGCCGCGGCCTGGAGGCGGGTCAGCGAGCGCACCATCGAGCGGGCGATCAGACCGGCGCCACCGAGGGCGACGAGCAGCACCAGGGCGACCGCGACACCGATGATCAGGGCGTCGGCGTCGGCCTGGGACTGGAGGTCCTGGGCCTTTCCGTCCAGGTTCTCGATGAGCTTGGCTTCGATCCGGCGCTCGGCGGTGATCTTGGAGCTGGCCTTCTCGTACCAGTCCTTGTAGCTGACCGCCTCGGTCTGGCGGATGCCGCTCTGGGTGAGGATCGTGGAGGCGTAGCGGTCGGCGTCGGCGACCACCGAGTTGTAGCTCAGCTGGCTG
>NZ_JBHVET010000894.1:0-3028 GCF_042802135.1 Kitasatospora sp. NPDC057512 | reverse complement strand
ACCGGAAGCCGCCGGCGTGCCGCCCGGGGGGTCGGCCCTGCCTGCGTGTCACGTTAGGCACGCGTCCGCTCACCGCGCGCAGTGGAGTGCGCCAATGGAAGGGTCACGGGTGGTGAGCACCGACGGCGCATCAGGGTGAACACCCGTCATCCGAGGGGGCGTCCGACCGACCTCTCCTCAGCGGCCGCCGGCCTCCGTCAGCAGCTGCTTCTTCAGCACCTTTCCCAGGGCGTTCCTGGGCAGTTCGGGCACCAGGACGACCCGGCGCGGCCGCTTGTGCACCGAGAGCCGCTCCGCCACGAAGGCCGTCAGCTGCTCCCCCGTCACGGCGCCGTCCGGGATGACGTACGCGACGATCGCCTGTCCGAGGTCCTCGTCCGGCACGCCGACCACCGCCGCGTCGGCGACCGCCGGGTGGTCGCGCAGCGCGGCCTCCACCTCGCCCGCGCCGATCCGGTAGCCGCCGCTCTTGATCAGGTCCACCGAGGCGCGGCCGACGATCCGGTGGAAGCCGTCCGCCCCGATCACCGCGACGTCGCCGGTCCGGAACCAGCCGTCCGCCGTCCACGCCTCGGCGTCCGCGTCCGGCCGGTTGAGGTAACCGCTGAACAGCGTCGGCCCGGAGACCTGGAGTTCGCCGACGCTCTCCCCGTCGCTGGGCACCGGCGCGCCGTCCTCGCCGACCAGCCGGGTGCGGACGCCCTCCACCGGCAGCCCGACGCTGCCGGGGCGCCGCTCGCCGTCCGCCCGGGTGCTGACGGTGATCAGCGACTCGGTCATCCCGTAGCGCTCGATCGGGGCGTGCCCGGTGAGCGCCGCGAGCTTCTCGAACACCGGGACGGGCAGCGGCGCGCTGCCGGAGACCAGCAGCCGGGCCGGGGCGAGCCGGGCCGCGGCCTGCGGGTCCGCCGCCAGCCGGGACCACACGGTGGGCACCCCGAAGTACAGGCTGCCGCCCGCCGCCGCGTACCCCTCCGGGGTGGGCCGCCCGGTGTGCACCAGCCCGCTTCCGGTGCGCAGGGCGCCGAGCACGCCGAGCAGCAGCCCGTGCACGTGGAACAGCGGCAGGCCGTGGACGAGGGTGTCCTCGGCGGTCCACTGCCAGGCGGCGGCGAGGGCGTCCAGGTCGGCGGCGATCGCCTCGCGCCGGATCACCACGCCCTTGGGGGCGCCGGTGGTGCCCGAGGTGTAGAGCACGAAGCCGGTCGACGCGGCGGCCGGCTCGGCGTAGCTGGTGGTGGAGCGCCGCGCGGGGTCGACCGGCAGCCCCGCCACCGAGGTGTCCTGCGGCAGCACCTCCCCGACGGCGTGCGCGAGCAGCGCCGCGCCCGAGTCGCGCAGGATGTGCTCGCGCTCCTTGGGCCCCGAGTCGGGCGGCAGCGGCACCACCGGGACGCCCGCCAGCAGGCCGCCGACCACGGCGGTGACGGTCTCGACCGTGGGCCGGGCGAGCACCGCGAGCGCCGGGGCGCCGGCCACCCGGTCGGCGACGGCGGTCGCCGCACCCAGCAGGTCCTCCCGGGAGAGCGTCCGACCGTCGATCCGCAGCGCGTCCGCCGCGTCGCCGAAACCGCCCTGAAGTGCCGTCAGCAGTGCCATGCCACCGTCCTCGCCTCGTCCATTGCCACCGCGCCGCGCCCGTGCGCCACGCGCCGGCGCCGACTCTACGGGCCGCCGCCCGGCCCGCCGCGCGCCGGGGACGGCGAGCGGGGCCGACGACGGCGGAGAACGACCGGGAAGGCCGGGGAAGGACCGGGGAGGGCCGGGTACGACGGAGGGCGCGGCACCGGGCACCCGGCACCACGCCCTCCGAACCTTCCGCGCGGATCAGGCCTTGCGGGCCTTCACCTCGGCGGTGAGCTGCGGCAGCACCTCGAAGAGGTCGCCGACCACGCCGTAGTCGGCGAGCTCGAAGATCGGGGCCTCGGGGTCCTTGTTGACGGCCACGATGGTCTTCGAGGTCTGCATGCCGGCCCGGTGCTGGATCGCGCCCGAGATGCCCGCCGCGATGTAGAGCTGCGGGGAGACCTGCTTGCCGGTCTGGCCGACCTGGCTGCTGTGCGGGTACCAGCCGGCGTCCACGGCGGCACGCGAGGCGCCGACGGCCGCGCCCAGCGCGTCCGCGAGCTCCTCGACCACGCCGAAGCCCTCGGCGGCACCGACGCCGCGGCCGCCGGAGACCACGATCGCGGCCTCGGTCAGCTCGGGGCGGCCGGAGGACACCCGCGGGGTGCGCGAGACGACCTTGGCGGCGTTGCCGGTGAACGCCACGGCCACGTCCTCCACCGCGCCGGCGGCCGGGGCGGCCTCCGGGGCGACGGCGTTCGGCTTGACGGTGATGACCGGCGCACCGTTGCTCACCCGGGAGTCGACGGTGTACGAGGCGGCGAACACCGACTGGGTGGCGATCGGGCCCTGGTCGCCGGCGCGCAGGTCGACGGCGTCGGTGATGATGCCGGAGCCGATCCGTAGCGCGACGCGCGCGGCCACCTCCTTGCCCTCGCCGGAGGACGTCACCAGCACCGCGGCGACGTCGTTCGCCTTGGCGATCTGGGCCAGCGCGTCCACCTTCGGGACGACCAACTGGTCGGCGAACTCCGCGCCGTCGGCGACGTACACCTTCGCCGCACCGTACTCGCCGGCCTTCGCCGCGATGCCGGCCGCGGCCGCACCGGCGCCCAGGACGACGGCGGACGGCTCACCGATGCGGCGGGCCAGGGTCAGCAGCTCCAGGGCCGGCTTGCGCACCGCACCGTCGGCGTGGTCCACCAGGACGAGAATCTCAGCCATTGCTCAATGTCTCCGTGTATTCGCTGGGTCGGGGGGTGGGGGCGGCTCAGATGAACTTCTGGTCGGCGAGGAAGCCGGCGAGCGACTTGCCGCCCTCGCCCTCGTCCTTGACGACCGTGCCCGCGGTCCGCGCCGGACGCGCAGCCACCGACTCCACCGCCGTCCACGAACCCGCCAGACCGACCTCGTCCGCCTCGATGCCCAGGTCGTCCAGGTCCCACGACTGCACCGGCTTCTT
>NZ_JBHVET010000893.1:0-3029 GCF_042802135.1 Kitasatospora sp. NPDC057512 | reverse complement strand
CCTGTGGACCGGGGCCGGCTCGCGTGCGGCCCGGGCCGCCACCGCGCGCGGCCCGGGCTAGCGCGTCTCGGTGACCTTGGCCAGGGCGCGCGGGGCGTCCGGGTCCTGGCCGCGGGCGATGGTGACCTCGTAGGCCAGCAGCTGCAGCGGCAGGATCTCCAGGATCGGCTGCACCTCCTCGGGCACGCCGGCCGGCAGCGCGAAGCCGGCCGAGGCCGCGTCCACCTGCGCCTGCTGGCCGACCACCACCAGGTCCGCACCGCGCCCGCGCAGCCGGTCCAGCACCGGCTGGAGGGCCTCACCGCCCTTGCCGTCCGGGACGATCGCGATGACCGGCGAGACGTTGTCCACCATCGCCAGCGGGCCGTGCAGGAGGTCCGCGCCGGAGAACGGGGTGGCCGGGATGTAGGTGGTCTCCATCAGCTTGAGCGCCGCCTCGCGGGCGGTCGGGTAGCCGTAGCCGCGTGAGGTGATCACCAGGCGCTGGGCGAAGCGGTAGCGCTCGGCCAGCGCCTTCACCTCGGCCCGGCGGGCCAGCACCCCGGCGGCCAGGCCCGGCAGCTCCTTGGCCGCCCCACCGTCGCCCCCGCGCAGGCCCTCGACCAGCAGGTAGAGCGCCAGCAGCTCGGCGGTGTACGTCTTGGTGGCCGGCAGCGCCTTCTCCGGGCCGGCCAGCACGTCGATGTGGAACTCGGAGACCTCGGCGAGCGGCGAGGCGGCGTTGTTGGTCACCGCGAGCGTGACGGCCCCGGCCTCCCGGGCGGCCTTGGTGGAGGCCACCAGGTCGGGCGAGCCGCCGGACTGGCTGACGGTGACGACCAGGACGTCGGTGAGGTCCGGCTTGGCGCCGTACGCGGTGGTGGTGGACATCGAGGTCAGGCCGGCCGGCTTGCCGAGCAGGATCTCGATCAGGTACTTGGCGTACAGCGCGGCGTTGTCGGACGTGCCGCGCGCGGTGAGCAGGACGAAGCGCGGGCGGCGGGCGGCGATCTGCGCGGCGACCTCGCGGATCTTCGGGGCACCCTCGTCGAGGATGCGCTGGAGGACGGCCGGCTGCTCGGCCATCTCCGCCGCCATGATCCGGCCGGGGACGGGAACGGTCTGCGGGTCGGACATCTGGGTCTGCCTCCGGTGAGACGGGTCGACCCCGCTCGGGCGGCTGCCCGGCGGGGACCTCCAGGCGGCGAGTCCGCACACTCGCTGCGGTCCTTCGTCCCGCAATCCTACGGGCGCGCCTGCCGCCGGGCACCTCCGTCCGCACGCCCGCACGCCCCGCGCGCACGCCCACCCGCACGCCCCTCCGGACGCCCTCCCGACAACGGGACGGGCATCCGGCGGCGGGCGCGACGGGAGGTCAGGACGCCTTGTTGATCAGCTGGTCGATCGCGGCGTCGGCCTCCTTGGTGGCCTGGTCCACCGACTTGCCCTTGAGGATCGAGGTCAGCATGTCCGGGATGATCTTCTGCTTCTCGACCGCGCCCCAGCCGGGGGCCAGCGGGGTGAACCAGGCGTCCGGCACGGCGTTGGCCGCGGCGGCGGTGCTCGGCTTGCTCTTCAGCGGGTTCAGCTGGGTCAGGTTGTTCGGCAGGATGTCCTTGTCGGCCAGCGCCTGCTCGGACTTGCTGCTGGTGAACATCCGGATCCAGTCGGTGGCCAGCGCCACCTGCTGGGACTTGGCGGTGACGGCGAGGTCGGAGCCGCCGATGAAGGTCGGCAGCGGCTTGCCGTCCGGGCCGGGCATGGTGGCCACCTTGACGGCGTCCTTGAGGCTCGGGTCGCCGGTGACCGGCGCGGTGACGCTGGCCGCCTCGTAGCCGTTGCCGTAGAAGGACGCGGCGTGCCCGCGGGCCATCGACTCGAACTGGTTCTGCTCGTTCACCGCCAGGTCGCCCTTGTTGTACTTGCGCACCAGGTCGACGAAGTGGCTGATGCCCTGCTGGGACTTGGGGTCGTGCAGGGTGCCGTGCCAGTTGCCGGAGCCGTCGAACTTGGCGATGCCGCCGCCGTACGCGGCCACGTAGCTCATCGCGGCGTACCAGTACGGGCCGGGCAGGTAGAGCGGGGAGAAGGTCTTGTCGGCCTTGTTCCGGTCCGCGACCTTGTCCAGCGCGGCCAGCAGCTCCGCCTCGGTCTTCGGGAAGTCGGCGCTGCCGGTGGCCTGCTGGAAGGCGGTGGAGTTGTAGATGGCGACCCGGGAGCCGGCGTAGTAGGGCACGCACCAGAGCTTGTCCTGGTACGTACAGGTGTTGGCGAGCGCCTTGATCCAGCTGTCGGAGTTGTCGAAGGTGCCGCGGTCCACCGGGGCCAGCGCGCCGGAGAGCACGTACTTCATGGTCTCGGTGTTGCCCAGCTCGACCACGTCGGGGGCGCTGCCGTCGGCGATGGCCTTGTCGAGCTTGGCCAGCTTGTCGGCCCAACCCTGGTACGCCAGCTTGAGGGTGACGTTCGGGTACTTCGCCGCGAACTCGTCGTTGACCCGCTGGACCAGGTCCGGCCAGTTCTTCTGGGCGTCGTCCATCAGCCAGACGGTGACGGTGCCACCGGCGGCCTTCGGGTCCGCGGAACCGCCCGCGCCGGCGTCGCCCGAGGGCTTCGCCGTCGAGGAACAGGCCGTCAGGCCGACCGCCAGTGCCAGGGTCCCGAGCGTCGACACGAGCTGACGCTTCTTCACGCCATCCTCCGAGGGGTGTAGAGCCGTTGTGCCCGCCGGCAGCGTGATTGGCGCCCGTGGCGGAGAGTCCGGACAGGGGGCGGCGAAGAGCTTGGGGGAGGGCTGATACCACATCCGGCGAGGTTGAATCTCGAACCGGATGACTGGACTCTGGCCTAGACCATAAGTGGTGTCAACGACCAAAAGCCTTCCTTGGGACGGCCGTTGCAGAGCTGTTGTACCGCGTGGCCGGCAGTC
Organism: Kitasatospora sp. NPDC057512; assembly: GCF_042802135.1. Taxonomy (NCBI): domain Bacteria; kingdom Bacillati; phylum Actinomycetota; class Actinomycetes; order Kitasatosporales; family Streptomycetaceae; genus Kitasatospora; species Kitasatospora sp. NPDC057512. The sequence continues at coordinate 121 of NZ_JBHVET010000893.1, read as the reverse complement.
GTCGTTCCGTCACCCTAAGTAGGTCTTAAGGTGGATTTAAGGCCCTCTTGAGGGAACACGGTCACTCGGCGGCCTCCCGGGTCGACGGCGGGGAAACGGAACGGGCCCGCCATGCGACATG
>NZ_JBHVET010000892.1:0-3040 GCF_042802135.1 Kitasatospora sp. NPDC057512 | reverse complement strand
AGCCCGACCCGGACGGCGGAGGGCGAGCGCCGGGGATCGACGGCGAAGGCCGCCGCGGGCGTGACGGAGATCCCGGCCCGCGCGGCCTCCGCGACGAAGGTCTCCGCCCGTCGGCCGGTCGGCAGCTCCCACCACAGGTAGTACGAGCACGGGTCGGACCGCAGCCGCTGCCCCGCCAGCACCTCGCGCGCCAGCAGCTGCCGGGCCGTCGCGTCGGCCCGCTTCGCCGCCTCCACCGCGGCCAGCGTGCCGTCCCCGATCCAGCGCACCGCGGCCTCCAGCGCGAAGCCGCCCGGCGTCCACCCGCCCGAGCGCAGGGCCCCCGCCACCCGCTCGCGCAGCGCCACCGGGACGACCGCGAACCCGGTGGTCAGCCCCGGGGCGAGCCGCTTGGAGAGGCTGTCCACGAGTACGGTGCGCTCCGGCGCGCGCGCCGCCAGCGGCACCGAATCCGGCCGCAGGAAGGACCAGACGGCATCCTCGACCACCGGCAGGTCGAGCCGTCGCAGCACCGCCACGAGCGCCACCAGCCGCTCCTGCGGAAGGCTCGCGCCGAGCGGGTTCTGCAGGCGCGGCTGGATGTACACCGCGCGCAGCGGTCCGGCCCGGTGGGCGGCGGCCACGGCGTCCGGCAGCAGCCCGTACTCGTCCACGGCGAGCGGCACCAGCACGATGCCCAGCCGGTCCGCCACCGCCTTGACCACCGGGTAGGTCAGCTCCTCCACGCCCAGCCGCTGCCCGGCCGGCACCAGGGCGGACAGGGCCCCGGCGATGGCCTGCCGCCCGTTGCCGGCGAACAGCAGGTCCTCCGCCCCGACCTCCCAGGAGCCGGTCGACACCAGTCCGGCGAAGGCCCGTCGTGCCGCGCCCGTCCCGGCCGCGCCGACCGGCCGCAGCGCCTCGCCCAGCGCGTCCGGCCGCAGCAGCGGCGCCAGCGCGCCCGCCAGCAGCTCGGCCTGCCCGGGGACGGCGGGGTAGTTGAGCTCCAGGTCCACGGGGGCGGCGGCCGGTTCCGCGAGTGCCACCCGGGTGCCGTCCGGTGCGCGCCCGGCCCGGACGAAGGTCCCGCGCCCGACCTCCCCGACGGTCAGTCCGCGCCGGGCCAGTTCCCGGTAGACGCGCCCCGCCGTCGAGTTGGCGATGCCCCGGCTGCGGGCGAACGCCCGTTGGGTGGGCAACTGCTGGCCGGGCCGCAGCCGTCCCTCCGCGATCTCGGCGGCGATCCGGTCGGCGATCAGGCGGTAGTCGTCCGTCGGCATTCGTTCCTCCGGGCCTCGGGCAGGGCCCCGGGCGACGGATTGCACCGAGGGCAAAGTCATCATTGCATTGACCCGATGAACCGTCCTAGCCTCCTCGCATGGACGCGTTGACATCCGCCGTGGACGGCCGGGCCCTGCTCGGGATCGCCGCCGTGGCTCTGGGCATGGTGCTGTCGCCCGGGCCCAACATGATCTACCTGGTCTCGCGCTCGATCGCGCAGGGCCGCCGCGCCGGGCTGATCTCGCTGGTCGGGGTCGCGGCCGGCTTCCTGGTCTACCTGGTCGCGGTGACGGCGGGGGTGGCCGCGGTGTTCTCGGTGGTGCCCGCCCTCTACACCGCGATCAAGCTGGCCGGTGCCGGCTATCTGCTCTGGCTGGCCTGGAAGGCGGTCAAGCCGGGTGGTACGGCGGTCTTCGCCCCGCAGCAGCTGCCGCCGGACCCGCCGCGCCGGCTGTTCGCGATGGGCTTCCTGACCTGCCTGCTCAACCCCAAGATCGCCATCATGTACATCTCGCTGCTGCCCCAGTTCGTGGCCCCGGAGCGCGGTCACGTCGCCCTGCAGAGCCTGCTGCTGGGCCTGACCCAGATCGCGATAGCGATCACCGTCAACGGCCTGATCGCGGTGAGCGCGGGCGGCATCGCGGCCTTCCTCAACCGCCGCCCCGGCTGGCTGCGGATCCAGCGCTACGTGATGGGCACCGTCCTCGCGGGCCTCGCCGTGCACATCGCCGCCGACCGCGCCAAGGCCGTGGCGGTCTAGAACCGACCGTCCCCTCGTCGGCTAGACCCGGCTGGCGACCCGCAGTGCCTCGTACCCCGCCTGGACGAACCGTCCGTTCAGTGCCGGAGCGGTGTTGGCCACCGCCGCGACGGCCGCCGAACGGTCCGGTGAGAACCCGACGAAGGCGGTGAACCCCCGGGTGCCCCCGCTGTGGAAGAAGAGGTCCCGGTCGCCCGAGCGGCGGTGCATCCAGACCAGGCCGATCCGGTCGGTCGAATGCGGCAAGCGCAACCGCAGCCGCCGGACGTCCTGCAGGGCGGCCTTCAGCCCGTTGCCCGCGCCTGCCGCCGGCCCGCCGTCCAGGTGCGCCCGGAGGTAGCGCAGCAGGTCGGTCCCGTCGGACCGTACCGCGCCGGCTCCGGGCAGCCCGGGGATGCGCCAGGGCGGGAGCGCCTGTCCGCGTCGGTAGCCGGTGGCCCGGTCCGGCGGGTCCGGGGCGCAGGTCGTGGACCGCAGCCCCAGCGGTCCGCAGACCCGTTCGGCGAGCAGTTCCCCGTACGGCAGCCCGCCCGTCTCGGCGAGCACCCGTCCGAGCAGTCCGACTCCGTAGTTGGAGTACCCGTACCTGCTGCCGGGGTTTCCACGTACGGTCGTTCGGGCCAGTGCGTCCCTCAACTGTTCGTCGCCGTACGTCTCGTACGGGTTGCTGAACCAGGCCGGGACGGCCTTCGCGAGCAGACCCGGGGGCAGTCCGGGCAGGCCCGAGGTGTGGGTGGCCAGGTGCAGCAGCCGGATGGGTTCCGGCGAGTGGACCTTCGCGGCGCGCCAGCGGCGCGGCAGCCGGCTCTCGACCGGGTCGTCCAGGGAGAGTTCACCGCGGGCGACCATCTCCGCGAGCAGCAGTGCGGTGAACGTCTTGCTGACGGAGCCGAGTTCGAAGACGGTGTCGGGGGTGCAGGGCGCGGCGGCCGGTCCGCGGCGGACCCGCCCGAAGCAGCGCACCTCCGCCAGGTCGCCGCGGGCCAGGGCGACGGTCACGGCGGTGGCGTAGGGCTCGGC
>NZ_JBHVET010000891.1:0-3042 GCF_042802135.1 Kitasatospora sp. NPDC057512 | reverse complement strand
GCGCGCTGGCGCCGTCCACCGGACGGCACCCGCCGCCCGCGAGCTCTACCGCACCCGCACCGTGCTCGCCGGCCTCGCGGTCAGCGCGCCCGCCGACCGGCTGCCCGCGCTGCGGGCGCTGCCGGGTGTCCGGGCCGTCCACCCGATCGTCGCCAAGCGGCGTGACAACGCCCACTCCGTCCCGCTGACCGGCGCCCCGCAGGTCTGGGCCGGCGACCAGGCGGCCGGCACCGGCCGGGGCATGCGGATCGGGATCATCGACAGCGGCATCGACTACACCCACGCCGACTTCGGCGGCCCCGGCACCGAGGAGGCGTTCCGCTCGGTCGAACGCGGAAAGCCCGCGCCGCCCGCGCTGTTCCCCAACGCCAAGGTGGTCGGCGGCAAGGACCTGGTCGGCGACGACTACGACCCGGACCCGGCCTCCCCGCACCACCAGCCGGTGCCGCACCCCGGCGACAACCCGATCGACTGCGTGCGCAACGGGCACGGCACCCACGTGGCCGGCACCGCGGCCGGGTACGGCGTCACCGCGGACGGCCACCCGTACACCGGTCCGTACGGGCCCGGGCTGGACCCGGCCGGCTTCCGGATCGGCCCCGGCACCGCCCCGGGCGCGCAGCTGTACGCGATCCGGGTGTTCGGCTGCGACGGCTCCACCGACCGGGTCACCGAGGCGCTCGACCTGGCCGCCGACCCGAACGGCGACGGCGACCTGAGCGACCGGCTGGACGTCGTCAACCTCTCGCTCGGCAGCCACTTCGGCAGCACCGACGACACCGACGCCCTGGCCGCCGACCGGCTCGCCGAGCTGGGCACCGTCGTGATCGCGGCGGCGGGCAACGACGGCGACGTGTACGGCATCGGCGGCAGCCCCGGCACCGCCGCCCGGGCGATCACCGTCGCCGCCTCGGTGCACGGCCACGCCGACGTGGACGGCATCACCGTGCTCGCCCCCGCCGCCCAGGCCGGGGTCGTCCCGGCGCACTGGAGCGAGCGCTACCAGGGCTGGTCCACCGCCGACGTCAGCGGCGAACTCGCCCTGCCCGTCGACCAGTCGGACGGCTGCACCGAGTTCGGCGAGGCCGACCGGCAGCGGCTGAAGGGGCGGATCGCGCTGCTCGCCTGGCACACCCGGGAAGCGGACCGGGCCTGCAACTCCGGCCCGCGCGCCGACCACGCCGCCGACGCGGGCGCGATCGGTGCGCTGTACGCCGCCGACTCCGACCATCTCGCCGAGATCTCCGGCGACGACCGGATCCCGGCCGTGCTGCTGGCCCGCGCCGACGGCGAGCGGCTGCGGCAGGCCGCGGCCGCCGGGCCGGTGACGGTCCGGCTCGCCGCTCCCGGCAACCCGCTGCACGGCTCCGTCGCCCAGGACCAGCCGGCCCGGGTCGACACCATGACCGACTTCAGCTCGCGCGGCATCGGCGTGCCGGGCGTGGTCAAGCCCGACCTGGCCGCCCCCGGCGAGGGCATCTGGTCCAGCCTGGTCGGCAGCGGTGCGGGCGGCCAGCGCGAGAGCGGCACCTCGATGGCCGCCCCGCACGTGGCCGGGCTCGCCGCGCTGGTCCGCGCCGCGCACCCGGACTGGCCGGTCGACCGGGTCAAGGCCGCGCTGATGAACACCACCGAGGACACCTTCCTCGGCGACGACCGCAGCGGGCCGGTCTACGGCCCCGAGCGCACCGGGGCCGGGCGGGTCCGGGTGGACCGGGCGGTCCGCACGCCCGCCGTCGCCTACGCGGCGGGGGAGGGCGCCGTGGAGGGCGGCGTCGGGGTCTCCTTCGGGCCGGTCGAGGTCGGCGGGCCGACGGCGGCGACCCGGGAGATCGAGGTGCGCAACACCTCGGGCGCGCCGCTCGCGTACCGCACCTCGTACGCGGCCGCCACCCGGCTGCCCGGCGCCTCCTATCAGGTGGCACCGGCCCGGGTGGACGTCCCGGCGGGCGGCACCGCGCGGGTACGGGTCACCCTGTCCGTGCCGGGGGAGCTGGGGCGCGCGCCCGACCCGACCATCGACACCGTGCAGGGCGGCCGGGCCCGCAGCTACCGGGGCGAGCTGTCCGGCCGGGTGCTGCTCACCCCGGTCGGGGACGACACGCTGCCGCAGCTGCGGATCCCGGTGCTGGCCGCCCCGCGCCCGACCGGCGACCTCACGGCGGCGGCCACCGTCCGCACCGCCCGGGACGGCACCCTGGTCACCCTCGGCGGCCGCGCCGCCCCCGGCGAACAGCCCGGGCTGGTCAGCGCCTTCGCCCTCGGCGGCGAGGGGGACCGCTGGCCCGACTGCCCGCCCGGCGGCAGCGGCACGGCGGTCGCGCCGGGCGCGGGACTGCGGCCGAAGGACGCCGGGAAGGAGCCGGACCCGGCGGAGGAGGTCTGCGTCGAGCACCCCGGCGAGCGGGCCGCCGACCTGCGCGCCGCCGGCGCCGCCGTCGACTCCGAACTGCTGTACGTGGGCGCGCAGTTGTGGGCGCCCGCGGCCACCCCGGTGGGGCTGTACGGGGTCCGGGTGGCGCTGGACACCGACGGGGACGGCAGCACCGACGTCATCCTCAAGGCCGACCGGCTGCGCGGCGGCGATGTCCTGGTCTCCCGCGCCCTGGACGCCCGCACCGGGGCCGAACTGGACGTCCAGCCGCTCAACGCCCACTGGGGCGACACCGACACCGGGCTGCTGGACAGCGACGTCCTGGTGCTGCCCGTCCGGCTGAGCGCCCTGCCCGGCGTCGCGCCCGGGCACAGCACCGTCCGCTACGGCGTCTGGACCGGCTACGCCGGGGGCGGGACACCGGACGTGGCCGAGGCGCTCTCCGCCGTCGGACTGAACGGCGGCAGCCCGTCCGTCCCGCTGGACGTCCTGCGGCCGGCACTCACCGCGCGGGCCGGCCTCACCGGGCCGCCCGCCGTGCTGGCCCCGGCGGGCCCGGGCGCCGTCCTGGACGTGCGGCGGGCGGCGGGCGACACCTCGCGGCTCCTGCTGCTGTACCACCGCAACCCGGCCGGGCGGCGGGCCCAGGTGGTCGACCTGCCCTGACC
>NZ_JBHVET010000890.1:0-3076 GCF_042802135.1 Kitasatospora sp. NPDC057512 | reverse complement strand
GCGATCGGCCGGGCGGGCCTACGGATCGGCCGGACCGGGGCCCGGTCAGGCCCAGGGGTCGGTGAAGGAGCGACCGGGCACGGGCTTGGCGACCAGGGCGATGGCGGTGAAGAAGTTGACCTGGCCGATGGCGAGCATGAGCGTGGTCAGCGCCGTGTCGTCGTAGTGCCCGGCGACCTCGGCGTACAGCGCGTCCGACACCCGCTCGCCGTGCGGGTTGGGCTGGAGGACGGCCTCGACCAGGGCGAGCGCGGCGCGCTCGGGGGCGGTGAACCAGGGGGAGTCCGGCCAGCCGGCCACCGAGGCGATCCGCTCCTCCGACTCGCCGGCCTTGCGGAGGAAACCGGTGTGCAGGACGGTCAGGTAGGTGCTGCCGGCGATCTGGCCGGCCCGCAGCTGGACCAGGCTGATGGTGCTGCGGGGGACGGACCGGTTGCCGGTGGCCTTGAACAGCGCGGCCGAGACCTCGGCGATCTCGGGGACGAGCTCCACCGGGTCCTGGGCCATGCGCGGGCGCAGCGGGACCTCGGCGGTGATCGGGCGGGCGTTCATTCTGGTGTTCCTCTTCTTACGGGGTCGGTGGGTGACCGGGTGAAGCGTGCGGTCACAGGTCCGACGGATCGCGGCGCGGCTTTGTGACAGCGCGGCCCGCCCGCAGTCCGAGGAGGCAGCCGACGGCCAGCAGACCGGCCATCGCGAGCAGCGGCGCGGCCCAGGATCCGCTCGCGGTGTGGAGCGCGGAGGCGAGCGCGGGGCCGGTCGCGGCGAGCAGGTAGCCCCAGGTCTGGGCCATGGTGGAGAGCGCGGCGACGTGGTCCGGGTCGGTGCCCCGACGGGCGAACAGGACGGCGGCGAGCGCCTGTCCGCCACCCATGCCGATGCCGAGGACGGCGGCCCAGAGCGGCGCCCCGCCGGCCGGGGCGAGCACCAGGCCGAGCAGGCCGAGGACGCAGACGGCGGCCACGCCCAGGATGTGCGGCCGCTGGTCGCTCCGGGCGGCGGCCAGGGTCGGGGCGAGGAAGCCGCCGACGGCGAGGCCGAGGATCAGCACGGCCTGGTCGGTGCCGGCGGTGGTCCGGCTCAGCCCCGCGTCGACCAGGACGGTGGGCAGCCAGGCCAGCGTCGCGTAGAAGACCAGGGTCTGGACGCCGAAGAAGGCCGTCAGGCTCCAGGCGAGCGCCGTCCGCCCGACCCGTCGGCGCCCGGCGGGTGCGGCGGGCCCGGCCGGCGTCCGCGCGACCCGCAGCTGCGGTGCCAGGCCGGCCGCCGCCAGGGCCGCCGGGACGACGGCGATCGCGATCGCGGCCTGCCAGGACCAGGTGCCCGCGACCGGCGCGACCAGCGCGGCGACGACCGCCGAACCGGCGCCCATGGACAGCGCGTAGACGCCCGTCATGGTGCCGATCCGCCGGGGCGCGAAGCGGGCCCGGACGAACACCGGGATCAGCACGTTCACCACCGCCACCGCGACGCCCACCAGCACCGTGCCCGCGTACAGCCCGGGCAGGCCCGCCGTCCGCAGCACCGCCCCGACCAGCAGCAGCACGCTCGCCCAGAACAGCCCGCGTTCCTCGCCGAGCCGCCGCCGGGCCAGGACGCCGAGCGGGGCGAACAGGCCCATGCACAGTGGCGGCAGCAGCGCGAGCAGGGTCACGGTGCCCGGGCCCCAGCCCGCGACCGGCGCGAGCGGCCCGATCTGACCGAACGCGACCCGGGTGTTGAGGCTGAGCAGGACGAAACCGAGGACCAGCAGGGTCCCGGCGGCCCGTGGGGTGCGGGCGGGTGCGGTGGGGGCCGGAGTGGCCGACGCGGTGGTGGCCGTCGGGTCGGTGAGCGGCATGGGGAGCAAGCCCTTCGCTTCGATGAGAGGTTAGGCTTGCCTAAGCGTTCTCGCTCAAGCGCGCTTGAGCGCAACCCGATCCCGGCACACCCGGCCCGAGCCCACATCGGCCCGGGCCCAACTCGGCCCGAGCCCAACTCGGCCCGGGCGCAACCCCGAAGGAGACGGCGGCGGATGGCGGAGCTCCACTCGATCGCCGAGGTCTCGGCGGCCTTCGGCCTCTCGGTGCCGGCTCTGCGCTACTACGAGGGGTGCGGCCTGATCGCCCCCACCGCCCGCCGCGGCCGGGTCCGCTACTACGACCGGGAGGCGCTGGAGCGCCTCGCCCTGGTCCAGCTCTGGCACGTGGACGGGATGATCCCGGTCAGCGGGACCGCCGCCGTCCTGGCCAGCGAGCGGGTGGCCGAGCGCACGGCGCTGCTGCACGCCCAGCGGGACGGGATGCTCGCCCGCGCCCGCCGGCTGGAGCACGCCGCGGCCGTCCTCACCCACATGCTGCTGTGCAGCCGGGACCGTCCGCTCGACTGCCCGACCACCCGGGCCCACATCAGCGCCCGGGTCGACGCCGCCCTGACGGGCAAAGAGCTCGCCGACGGCTTCCTGCCCACCCGGCCGGAGAGCCCGCAGCCGGGCGACTCGCAGCCGGACGGCCCCGCCGCGTAGGAGGTCTCAGCCCAGCACCGCCGGCGTCGGCCCGTCCGGCCGTACGGTGATGCTGTACGCCGCCCCCGTCGGCCGCGAGCGGAACGTCAACGGCCCCATCGGCAGCAGGAGTTCCAGCAGCGCCGAGGTCTCGCGCAGCGCGAACCGGGTGCCCAGGCAGGCGCGGGCGCCGAGACCGAACGGGAAGTAGGCGCCGAGCTGCCCGGGGCGGTCCGCGCCGTGGGCGAAGCGGGCGGGGTCGAAGCGTTCCGGGTCCGGCCAGAGCGCCGGGTCGCGGTGGGTGAGGTACGGGCAGACCAGCACGTCCGTCCCGGCGGCGATGCGGTGCCCGGCGATGACGTCGTCCTCGACGGCGTGCCGGGGGAGCAGCCAGGCGGAGGGGTAGAGCCGCAGCGTCTCGCTCACCAGTGCCTGGGGATCGGCGGTACGGGCCTCGGGGTGGCGGTCGAGCAGCAGGAAGAGCCAGGTGAGCGTGGTGGCCGTGGTCTCGTGGCCGGCGACGAGCAGGGTGACCAGCTCGTCGCGGATCAACCGGTCGGTGTACCGGGGGTCCTGCTCGCCCGCGTCGAGCAG
>NZ_JBHVET010000889.1:0-3085 GCF_042802135.1 Kitasatospora sp. NPDC057512 | reverse complement strand
CCTCAGCATCGCGACGCCGGGCGATCGATGAGCCTCAGGGTCGCGGCGCCGGGCGATCGATGAGCCGGGCTAATGAGTCGATGAGCTTATCGATCTTGTTCGGCCCCTCCGCCGGCTGGTGGGCTGGCCACATGACAAACGCCGAAGCCCCCGCCCCACCAGCCACCTCATCCACCGCCCACCGCTGGCCCCCGGTCCTCGCCGTCGCGCTCGCCACCTTCACCGTGGTGTCCTCCGAGATGATGCCGGTCGGCCTGCTCACCCCGATGTCCCACAGCCTCGGGGTCACCGACGGGGTCACCGGCCTCTCCCTCACCATCACCGGCCTGATCGCCGCCGTCCTCTCCCCCTTCGCCCCGCTGCTCGTCGGCCTGCGCGACCGCCGGACCGTCCTGGTCGCCTTCATGCTGCTGCTCGGCCTGGCCAACGCGGTGACCGCGCTGGCGCCGGACTTCGCGGTGCTGGCCGCCGGCCGCGTCCTGCTCGGCGCCGCCATGGGCATCGTCTGGGGCCTCGCCGCGAGCGTCGGCCCGCGCCTCGCCGACGGCCCGCGCCTCGCCGACGGCCCGCGCCTCGCGCTCACCATGACGCTGATCTTCTCCGGCGTCTCCATCGCCTCGGTCCTCGGCGTCCCGCTGGGCACCTACCTGGCCACGCTGCTCGACTGGCGCGCCGCGTTCTGGGCGCTCGCCCTGCTCGGCGCCGCCTCCGCCGCCGTCCTCGCCGCCACCCTGCCCGCGCTGCCCGTGCACGAGCGCGGACGGCTCGGCGGACTGGCCGGCGCCCTGCGCCACCGGGGCGTCGCCGCCGGGATCGCGATCACCGCGTTCGTCGTGCTCGGACACTTCGCCGGCTACACCTACGTCCGCCCGGTCCTCGAAGCCGACGCGGGCCTGAGCAGCGGCGTGATCGCCGCCTGCCTGCTGGTGTACGGACTCGCGGGCGTCGCCGGGAACTTCACCCTCGGCCCGCTGTCCGGGCGCCGCCCGAAGACCGCCGTCGCGATCGCCCTGGCCGGCGTCGCCCTGGCCGCCGCCCTGCTCGCGTACGCCACCGGTGTCGTCACCGTCCTGCTCGTCCTGGTCGTCTGGGGCGCCTCGTACGGCGGGGTGTCGGTCTCCACCCAGACCTGGGTCCGCACCGCCGACCCGGCCCGGATCGAGGCCTCGGCGGCGGTCTGGGCGGGCGTGTTCAACGCGGGCATCGCGCTCGGCTCCTTCGCCGGCGGACTGGTCGTCGACCGGGCCGGGAACCGCGCCGTCCTGTTCACCGCGGCCGGGCTGGCGGCCGTCGGGCTGCTGATCGCCCTGCTCTCCCGGCCCGACGACCGGCGGCTCTGACGGCGGCCCGACGACCGGCGGCACGACCAGCGGCCCGGTCGGCGGCACGACCGACCCGCCTGATTCCCCGCGGACTCAGTCGAGGAGCCCCGCCAGCAGCTCGACGAACCCGGCCGCCAGCCGGTGCGGCCGCCGCTCGTGCTGGACCACCTCCAGCGCCGTCGGCTCCAGCCCGGGCACCGGCAGGAAGCGGATGTCCGGCCGCCGGACGTACGCCGTGCTGCGCTCGCACAGCAGCAGCCCCTGACGGGTGCCGGCCACCATCGACAGGCCCTCCTGGATGGTGGCCGCACCCGCCGGGTAGGCCAGCTCCCGCCCGCCCGGCGTCCGCCGGGGCGCCTGCGCCCACCGCCAGTACTCGGGCGCCGGGCCGCGCGGCTCGATCAGCGCCAGCCCGGCCAGCTCCTCCGCGCCCACCCCGTCCGCCCCGCCGAGGCGCCGCTCGGCGGAGACCGCCAGGTACACCGGCTGGCGGGAGAACTCCATCAGCACGTCCAGGCCCGGCTCCCGGCACGGGGCGAGCACGATCGCCAGGTCCACCTCGCCCCGGGCGAGGTGCGAGAACGGGTCCGCCCACGGCAGTTCGACCAGCTGCACCGTGCCCTCCGGCAGGCGCGCGATCACCCGGGCGACCGGCTCGTACACCGCGCACTGGAAGCCCAGCCGCAGCGGCCGCGCGGTGGCCGCGGCGGCCCGGGCGGCGTCGTAGCCCTCCCGGAGCCGCTCGAAGGCGGGCACCACCTGCTCGGCCAGCACCCGCCCGAGATCGGTCAACTCGACCCGGCGGCTGGTCCGTTGGAACACCGGTGCGCCGACCCGGCTCTCCAGGCGCTTGATCAGCTGGGAGACCCGCCCCTGCGAGACGCCGAGGCGCTCCGCCGTCCGCCCGAAGTGCAACTGGTGGACGAGGACGGCGAAGCACTCCAGCTCCTGCAGCGGCAGCTCGGGCAGGACGGGAGTCCCGGAGGCTCCGGGGGCCGGCGTCGGTCGTTCCACCCCGGCAGTCTACGCGGGCCGCCCGGCCGCTCCGCAGGCCAGCAGGGCGCGCAGCTCGGCGGCCGGGTCGCCCTCGTGGTACGGGCGTTCGCTCTGCTCGATGTGGTCCAGGAACTCCTGGTAGCGCAGGGCGTAGGACAGGTGGTAGAGCGGCTCGGCGAGTTCGAGGGCGCGCCCCGGGTCGGACCCGGGGGCGTGGTGCCGCCAGGCCTCCGTCCAGACCCGGACGTAGTGCTGCCAGGCCTCCTCGCCGAGGTAGGCGCGGGGGCGCAGCCCGTCCAGGGCGGGGTGGCCGAGGCAGGAGTCGGCGTAGTCGACGACCACCGTGCTCGTGCCGTCGGAGCGCCAGTTGCCGGGGTGGAAGTCGCCGTGCAGCAGCGTCTCCGGCAGGCCGCAGTCGGCGAGCCGGTCCAGCAGATCGGGCAGCTCGGCGGCGAAGGCGGCGATCCGGTCCAGCTCCTCGGGCGTCAGGTCGGTCTCCTCGGCGAGCCGGTCCGACAGGGCCGTCAGCTGGGCCGCCAGGGCGCGCGGGGTGCGGTCGCGCAGGCCGGCCAGGTCGGCCGGGCGGTCGGCGAGCGCGGCCTGGGCGGCGACGAGGCGCGGGACGACGTCGGCCACCGTCCCGGCGGACGGGCTCCAGCAGTCCTCGCCGGGGACGTGGTCGAGCAGCAACCGACCGGCGGAGGCGTCGGCGGCGAGGACGGTCGGGACGAGCCCGCGGTCGACGCCGCCGAGCAGCGCGATGACCT
>NZ_JBHVET010000888.1:0-3092 GCF_042802135.1 Kitasatospora sp. NPDC057512 | reverse complement strand
CCGCCAAGCCGAGCCCGAGTGCCCAGGGGGCGGCGGTCGCCTCGCCGACTCCGTCCGTCGTGGCGGCGGCGCCCGCGGTGGCGCCGGTTGCCGTTCCGCCGGTGGGCGCTGGGCCGGTGACGGCGAGTCCGGTGGGCTCCGATCCGTCGGCGGGCCCGTCGGCGGTGCCGTCGAGGGCGACTCCGGGGTCCGCGAAGACCGTGGTGGCCGCGCCCGCCGCTTCCACCAGGCCCGTCGTCCCGATCCCTTCGACCGCCGTGGCCGTCTCGTCGAACCTGCCCCCCGCCATCGGCCCCGGCGCCCCGGCTGCGGTCGTCGTCGCGGTGAAGCCCGCGCCCTCGCCGGCCGGAGCCGCCGACCCGGTCGACTCCGCCGGGCCCGCCGGGGACGCGGTACCGCCGTTGGCGGCGCCGCCGGCGGAGACCGCGCAGGGCGCGTCCGGGCGGTCCGGGGCGGCCGGCTGGCGCGGTGGAATCGCCGGATTCCTGTTGGTGCTCACCGGCCTCGGGCTGATCACCCGTCGGGTGTTCGCCCGGAGGCCAGGTGCTCCTCGGCGCTGAACTGCGCCGAACTGTCCCGACCATCAGTTCATGTGCCTGCGCGTCAGGTCGGCTTTGGATGATTCGTCAGTAAATGTCGACACACATCGGCTCAAATGTCGCATTTGATGACGTATGAACTTAGCCTGACCCTGGCACTGCCCGTCAGATCCGGGCCGCCCGTTGCGCGACACACCGACCCAGAGGATCCGTGCATGGACGTCACCCGCGATTCTTCGCAGCGACCCGACAACCTGCCCAAGGCGCTCCCGCCGGCCCTGCCGGAACGTTCCGCCGTCGGCTCCAGCCCGCTGGCCGGGACCACCGCCGTCAAGACCGTCAAGCCGGGCGGCCCGGCCGACAGCGGTCCGGCGACCACCCCGCTGGCCGTCGTCCCGAGCCCGTCCCACGGCGGCATGGCGGACCTGAGGGACCCGCTGGAGTCGGCCGCCCCGGAGACCGTCGAACTCCTGGACCCCACGGTGGCCGGGGCCGCGACCGCCACCACCTCCCGGCGCCCGCCGCGCGCCGACCAGGCGCTGCGCGAGCAGCGCGCCACCGCGCTGCCCGGCTGGCTGGCCCTGCTGGCGGTGCTGATCGGCGTGGGCGGTGTGCTGCTCGTGCTGCTGCGCACCGGCGTCATCCCGTACTGGGACGCGCTGCCCGACCTGCGCGGCAGCGCCGCGCGGGAGAGCGGCCGGGTCGAGGTGGACGCGCCGTGGATCGCCGCGGTCGCCGCCGCCGGCCTGCTGGTGGTGTTCACGCTCGCCGGGCTGCTGGCCAACGCGGGCGGCGAGACCCGGGTGCTGACCCGCTGGGGCCGCTACCGGGGCACCGTCCGCCGGACCGGCCTGGTCTGGGTCAACCCGCTGCTGCGCCGCCGCCGGGTGGACGTGCGGCTGCGGCACTGGCGCAGCGAGCCGGTCAAGGTGGTGGACCGCACCGGCACGCCGATCGTGGTCCGGCTGCTGATCGTCTGGCGGGTCAAGGACACCGCGCGGGCGCTGCTCGCGATCGAGGACCACGAGAGCTACCTGCGCGAGCAGGTCCAGGCCGTGCTCACCCGCACCGCGTCCACCCTGCCCTGCGACAGCAACGCCGCGCCCGGCCCCGCGCTGCGCGACGGGCAGTGGTTCGCCGACGAGATGACCAGGGCGCTGGCCGCCGAGGTCGCCCCGGCCGGCCTGGAGGTCTACTCGGTGCAGCCGCTGGCCCTGGACTACGCGCCCGAGGTGGCCGAGTCGATGCGCCGGCGCAGACTGGCCGACCTGGACGCGGGCCTGCGCACGGTGCTGGTGGACGACGCCGTGGAGGCCGCGGCGCTCGCCGTCCGCCGGCTGGAGCGGGCCACCGCGCACGAACTGGACGAGGCCGCCCGCAGCGCGCTGATGGAACAGCTGCTGGTCGCCTTCGTCGCCCCGGCCGGAGTGGCCGCCTCGGTACCGTCCCCGGCCGCCCGTGCCGGGCGGAAGGAAGGACGACCCGCATGAGGATAGCCACCGGCGCGTACGCCGAGTCCGGTACCGGCCCCGACGGCGATCCCGGACTGATCGGCTTCGAGGAGCGCCTCGGCAGCATCCCCGCGCTCGCGGGCTGCGGCTGCCCGAACTGCGTCGTCCGGCCGCGCACCGCCCGCTCCGCGGCGGCGGCCGGCGGCAGCCGAATACACCGGGCCGTGCGGAGCACCTGCCTGGCCACCACCGTGCTGGCGGGCGCCGGCGTCGTCGGCCTGACGGCCGGCGCCGGATCCGCGCACGCCGCGGCCGGGAAGCAGGGCTGGGACGGCTCGAAGTACTGGTTCAAGAACGGCTCCGGCGAGTGGCGTTGGACCAGCCACCAGGACGTCTACGCGAGCCGCACCGGGCAGTCCGGCGGCTCCGCCGGCTCCTCCGGTTCCTCCGCTCAGGCCGTCTCCAACGGCTCGGCCTCCTCCGCCGGCATGCGCCAGGGCTGGGACGGCTCGAAGTACTGGTTCAAGAACGGCAGCGGCGAGTGGCGTTGGACCAGCCACTACGACGTCTACGTGAGCCGCACCGGGCAGTCCGGCGGCTCCGCCCGGACCCCCGCGCAGCCCGCGCCCCCCGCGAGCCGTCCGTCGGCGAACCCCGCACCGGCCTCCGGGAGCATGGAGTCGGCCATCGACTACGCGCTCGCCCAGCTGGGCAAGCCGTACGTCTGGGGCGGCAACGGCCCGTCCGGCTACGACTGCTCGGGGCTGGTCCAGCAGGCCTACCGGCGCGCGGGGATCAGCCTGCCGCGGGTGGCCGACGACCAGTACGCGGCGACCACGCCGATCAGCGCCGGGCAGCTGCGCCGCGGCGACCTGGTGTTCTGGTCCGACAGCGGCCGGGCCTCGGGGATCCACCACGTGGGGATCTACCTCGGCGGCAACAAGTTCGTGGAGGCTCCCCGGCCGGGCACGACCGTCCGGATCTCGACCCTCAGCCAGGGCTACTACCCCACCCACTTCGGGCGGCCGTGACCGCTCGGCCGTGACCGCTCGGCCGTGACGCCGAAGGCCGTACCGGCGAAGGCCGTACCGGGCCCCGACAG
>NZ_JBHVET010000887.1:0-3095 GCF_042802135.1 Kitasatospora sp. NPDC057512 | reverse complement strand
GTGGGAGTCATGAGGGTGGGGTCTCCGTTCGCTGGCGAGGGGTCAGGCGTGGGCGGCCGGGATCTGCTGGGTGATGCAGTGGACGCCGCCGCCGCCGTAGGCGATCACCCGGGCGCGCACGCCGACGACCTTCCGGTCCGGGTAGGCGGCGGCGAGCACGGCCAGGGCGCCCGCGTCCTCGGGGTGGTCGGCGACCGGCACGACGACGCCGCCGTTGGCGAGGTAGAAGTTCAGGTAGCCGACCTCGACCTCGCGGCCGTCGACCTCGACGAAGGCGGCCTGCGGCAGGTCGACGATCTCGAAGGGCCGGCCCTGGGCGTCCGTGGAGTGCTCCAGCACGGCGCGGTTGGCCCGCATCCGCGCGTAGTCCGGGTGCGCGGGGTCGGCCGGGAGCTGCACCACGACCCTGCCGGGGGCGACGAACGCGCAGACGCCGTCCACGTGCCCGTCGGTCTCGGTGTCCAGGGCCCCGCCGTACGGCAGCCAGACCACCTTGGTGACGCCGAGGCGTGCCTTCAGTTCGGCCTCGATCTCCTGCCGGGTCATCTCCGGGTTGCGGTTGGGGTGCAGCAGGCACTGCTCGGTGGTGATCAGCGTGCCCTCGCCGTCGACGGTGATCGCGCCGCCTTCGAGGATCATCTCGGAGCGGATCGCCGGGGTGCCGAGGTGCTCCAGCAGCAGGCCGCTGATCCGGTCGTCGGCGTCCCAGGGACTGTGCTTGCGGCCCCAGGCGTTGAAGCGGAAGTCCACGCCGGCCCGGCGGCCGTCCCCGTCGAGGACGAAGATCGGCGCGGAGTCGCGGAACCAGGAGTCGTCCGTCGGCAGCTCGACGACGGTGGTGCCCTCGCCGCACCGGGCCCGGGCCTCCTCGCCGTGGCCGGGCGGCGCCACCATGGTGACCGGTTCGAACTGCGCGATGGCGCGGGCGACCGCCGCGTACTCGCCCTTCACCTCGTCGAGGGTGTCGCCCCACAGGTCCGGGCGGACGGGCCAGGCCATCAGGCAGCCGTCGTGCTCGGTCCACTCCGCGGGCATTCGGTAGGTCACGGGAAACCTCTTCTGTTCGGGCCCCTCCGGGTGCGGCGCGGCGCGCCGGGCAGCGACGTGGCCGTCGGTGGTGTCGGGGAGGGGGTGGGGGTCTACGGGGCGCTCCCTGGCTGATGCGGGAGGCGTGGGGGTTGCCCCGCATCCTCTACCGTACTGAAAATTCAGTCAAGACTTGGAGGCAAGGCTGATGGAATTCCCTGAAACGATCATCAGGAACCTGTCTGACCAGCCGGGAAGCCCGGTAGAGTGGGCGCCCATGTCGGACCGTCGGACGGAAATACTCAAGGCCGCGACCCGGGTGATCGCCCGGCGCGGCGTACGCGGGCTGCGCGTGGGCGAACTCGCGGCCGAGGCCGGGGTGTCCACCTCGCTGATCTACTACCACTTCACCGACCGGGCCGGGATCCTCCGGGAGACGCTGGCGCACATCAGCGACCGCGCCGACCACTACACCGCCGACGAGGAGCCCGCCCCGGCCTACGCCGAGACCCCTCGGGCCGACCTCGAACGCGTGCTGCTCCGGGAACTCCAGGACAGCCCGGACGTCCGGGAGAACAGCACGGCCTGGGGCGAGTTGAGAGCCACCGCGGTCTTCGAACCGTACCTGCGCGAGGACCTGGCGCGGACCACCCACACCTGGGTGCACGACGTCGCCGAACTGCTCGCCCGGGCCGATCCGTGCGGCACCGCCCCGGCGCACGCGGCCGCCGCCGAGCGGCTCACCGCCCTCGTCGAGGGCCTGAGCGTGCGCTGGCTGAGCGGCTCGCTGCCGCTCGACCACGCCCGCCGGCTGCTGCGCGGGGCCGTCGAGGCGGAGCTGGCGCAGCACTGACGGGGCCGCCGCGGGCGGCCCGTCGAGGCGGGGCCCGCTGTCGGGCCTGCCCGCAGGGCCCGATTCGGCCGATCCTGATAAAACCTCTAAACTCTGCGGCGCTGTGCGTGCCGTACGTGCCGCGTGTGCCGTACGCCCGTTTCCGGCCCGTCCGGCCCGTCCGGCTCCGCGCCGACCCCTGACCGCCGAGAGAGGCAGCCCGCATGTCCGCTGACCGGTCCCCCTTCGCCCTCCAGCCGGTCTTCCAGGAGCTGACCGCCGACGACCCGCGCGAGGTCGGCGGCCACCTGCTGGCCGCCCGGCTCGGCGCCGGCGGTATGGGCCGGGTCTACCTCTCGTACACCCCCGGCGGCCGGCCGGTGGCGCTCAAGGTGGTGCGGCCCGAACTGGCCGGGGACCCGGAGTTCCGGGCCCGGTTCGCCCAGGAGGTGGCCAGTGCCCGGCGCATCCACGGGCTGTACACGGCCCAGGTGGTCGACGCCGGCGTGGACGCCGCCACCCCCTGGCTGGCCACCACCTACGTGCCGGGCCCCTCGCTCCAGGAGGTGGTGCAGCGCCACGGCCCGCTCCCGGAACGGACCGTCCTGCTGCTGATGGCGGGCATCGCCGAGGCCCTGCAGGCGATCCACGCCACCGGGGTGGTCCACCGGGACCTCAAACCCGGCAACGTGCTGATCGCCTCCGACGGCCCCCGGGTGATCGACTTCGGCATCGCCCGCGCGGCCGACGCCAGCGCGCTGACCGGCACCGGCCTGCGGATCGGCTCGCCCGCCTACATGGCGCCCGAGCAGGCCGTGGGCCGGGCCGCGACCCCGGCCACCGACGTGTACGCGCTGGGCGCCCTGGCCGTCCACGTCGCCGGCGGCGCTCCGCCGTTCGGGGACGGCCCGGACCCGGCGGCGCTCTACCGGACCGTCCACGAGGAGCCCGACCTCGGCCGGGTTCCGGAGGGCCTGCGTGCGCTGCTGCTGCGGTGCCTGGCCAAGCGACCCGAGGACCGTCCGACCACCGCCGAGGTGATCGCCGCCGCCCGGAGCCACCCGGCCGTGGGCGGGCAGCTCAGGTTCGGCGACGACTGGCTGCCGCACCCGCTGACCAGCCAGATCACCCGGCACGCCGAGCTGCCGCAGGTGCCGGCCGAGGCCCCCGGGGCCGCCGGGCCCGGGTGGGACTCGGCCCGTACGGTCCTCGCCCCGACCGCCGCGCCGACCCCGAC
>NZ_JBHVET010000886.1:0-3100 GCF_042802135.1 Kitasatospora sp. NPDC057512 | reverse complement strand
GCCCCGACCCGTCGCCGGCCACCCCGCTCCGTGACGCCGCTTCGCACGACCGGCCACCGGAGCACCGGACAGGAGAGACAGGACCATGTACGAGCAGCCGCCGCCCCAGGCACAACCGATCGACCGCACGTACCCGTACCCCGCGTACCTGAAGGTGGTGAAGGAGACCGTCGACATCGGCGAGTCCATCGCCATCGGCGGGACCGTCGGCAACGGCGGCGACCGGAACGCGGCCACGTCGTCCATGACGGGGGCCCTCGGATTCAGCAGCGGCCCGCAGCCGAGCGACACCGTGGTCGACACCTCCGAGGAGGCCGCGGCCACCGCCGCGAACCCCGTCACCCAGATCATGGACGGCCCCGGGGGATTCTACGGCCCCAGCTTCGCGGACCCGCCCCCCTGGGCCTGCGACGGTGCCCCCACCCCCGGCTGCCTGCCGTCCCCGCCTCCCAGCATCGGAGGCCTGTACTGAGCCTCACCAACCGTCCCGGCACACACGAAGGGAAGAACGACCATGACCATGGAAGAGGTCCGCGAGGAGCGCCGGGCGTGGTCTCCCACCCCGCAGCTCCCGAGACTGGCCCCGCCGGTCGACCGCACCCACCGCACCGGCGGCGCCCTGGGCGACGCCTCCGGCGTCGAGGCCGACAGCTTCTGGAGCAGCGCCTGGAACGCTCTCAAGACAGTGGCACCGATCGCCGCCAGCGTGCTGCTCTGACGGGATCCACCCACGGACAGCGCGTCCGTACCGTGCCGGCGGCGAGGCCGATCCGCCCCGCCGCCGGCACACCGCTGCCCGATGGTCAGCGCAGGCCGGCGAAGAGGTCGTTCTCGGGCAGGGCCGCGCCGGTGGTGTCCTTGACCCGGACGAAGGTCTCCACGCCCAGCAGCTCGGTGAACCGCTCCTTGCCCATCCGCAGGAAGAAGATGTTGTCCCCCTGGCTGGCGTGCGCGGCCAGGGCGTCGAACTTCCGGCCGCCGAAGGCGGTGGTGTCCACCCAGGTGCTGATCTCCTCGTCCGGCAGGCCGAGTTCGGGCAGCTCGGACGCCTCGGGCAGTTCGGGCGCCTCGGGAAGCTCGGCCGCCTCGGCCGCCTCGGCCGCCTGCGCCGACTGCTCCTGGTCCGGGCCGAACTCCCGCATGACCTCCCCGAACCGCCGCACCGCCGAGTGCGGCACCGTCGTCCAGTAGACCTTCGGCGACAGGTCGACCAGCTCCAGCGCCGCCATCGTGATGCGGTGGGCCTGGATGTGGTCGGGGTGACCGTAGAACCCGTTCTCGTCGTAGGTGACGACCACGTCGGGCCGGTAGTGCCGCATCAGTTCGGCGAGCCGGGCGGCGCCGTCCGCCACCGGCGTGCGCCAGAACGAGCCGGGCGCGTCATTGCTCTCCCAGCCCATCATCCCGGAGTCGGCGTACTCCAGCAGCTCCAGGTGGCCGACCTCCAACACCTCGCAGCTGGCCTCCAGTTCCTTCCTGCGCATCGCGGCGACGGCCACCGGGTCGTGCCCGTCCTCCCCGGGCTTGACCCCTCCCGGGCCGTCGCCGCACCTGCCGTCCGTACACGTCACGAGCACCGTGCGGACGCCCTCCGCCGCGTAGCGGGCGAGCACACCCCCGGTCCCGGTCGCCTCGTCGTCGGGGTGGGCGTGCACCGCCATCAGCGTCAAAGGCCGGTCAGTCATGAAAATCCATCCTCAGATCCGAACAGTTCTCGCCCCAGTCTGCGTCACACGGACGGGTGTCCGCTGCTGATATCCCGCCCGGGGCGACGGGCAGGCCCGGCACCCGACCAGGGCGGCGGACCCGTCCGTCCCAACTGCGCGGTGCGGTGCCGATGTTCCCGGGCGGAACCCCGCCGTCCGGCACCGCCGGCCGACCGACACCGGATCGAGACCGACCGTTTCGCGCGTACCGGGCCCACCGCCGCCGCCGGTTCCCTACGCTGTGGCCGATTCACTCCGTCCGGCCGCCACGGCACGGGACTTCGAGGGGGAGCCATGGAACTCGACGCCTTCATGGAACTGGCCGGCCCGCCGATCGGCGCCGCGCTCGCCGCGTACGGCGACTCGGTGCTGACCCGGGCCGAGGACGCGGCCGCGAGCGCCACCGTGGGCCTGGGCACCCGCATCCTCCAGCGGGTGTGGCGCCGGCGCGACGAGCGGCAGCGCGAGGCGCTGGAGTCGGACGTCGCCGAGGCGGTGCAGGACGACGCGAACCCGGACGCCCAGGCGGCGCTGCGGCAGGCCGTTCGGCGCACGCTGCGCCAGGATCCCGAACTGCTGGCGGAGCTGGCCGCCGCGCTGCCGCGGCCGGAGCCGTCCTCGGTCACCGTCGTGGTGTCGGGCCAGGGCTCCATCGTCAACACCGGTACCAACGAGGGGACGATGAGCACCAGGACGGTCGTCCACGGGGACGGCGCCCGGTGACATCGTCCGTCCACCACTTCCACGGCGCCGGGCAGATCTCCAACGTCAACAGCAGCAACGACGGCGTGATGGTCACCCAGACCACCACCGTCGTGCTGCCCGCCGAGGCGCTGCGCTCGGCGGCCGACACCCCGGCCGACGGGCTGGTCCACCTGCTCCAGCCGAACGCCCGCTTCACCGGCCGGCAACGGGAACTGGCCGCGCTGCGCGAGGCGTTGACCACCGGACGGCCCGGGCCCGGTGCGGCGGCGGTGGTCGTGCACGGCCTGGGCGGGGTCGGCAAGAGCACCCTGGCACTCCAGTACGCCCAGAGCTTCCGCACGGCGTACGACCTGGTCTGGTGGATCGACGCCTCCTCCCCCGGCGGCGTCGAGGAGGCCCTGACCGGGATCGCCCGGCGGCTGAGCCCCGCCTGGGCCGGGACCGCGCGGCCGCCGGAGCTGGCGGCCTGGGCGCTGGCCTGGCTCCAGCACCACACCGGCTGGCTGCTGGTGTACGACGACGTCGAGGACCCGGCGCTGCTCGAACCGTTCCTGGGCAGCCTCACCCGCGGGCACCACCTGGTCACCACCCGGCTCGCCGACGACTGGGACACGCTCGGCGCCGCCTCCGACGGCGCGCTGCTCGCCCTCGACGTGCTCCCCCACGAGCAGGCGACCGAGCTGCTGTGG
>NZ_JBHVET010000885.1:0-3108 GCF_042802135.1 Kitasatospora sp. NPDC057512 | reverse complement strand
CCTCCGCGAGAACCCGGGGCATGACCGCCGGGCGAGCCCGTCTACTGGGCCTTGTCGAGATAGAATTTCTCGTTCTCGCCGCCGTTGGCCTTGACCTGGCAGTTCACCGTCCCCCCAGGACCGGTGGCGGAGGTCACCCCGCTGCCGGTCACCATCCTCAGGAAGATACCCGGGAACGCCACCGACTCGAAGGAGAACGAACCGTCGGCCTGGGCGCGGGCGTTGAACTTCTCCCAGGGGCCGATGCCGTATTGGCAGTTCACCGTCCCCCCGCCGGCCATGGTGACGGGGACGCCGTTTCCGTCCATGCGCAGGAACACGTTCGGGAAGGCCGCCGACTCGAAGGAGTACGAGCCGTCGGTCTGCGGCCGGACCCGGTACGCCGTCCAGGGACCGGTGCCGTACTGACAGTTGACCGTCCCGCCGCCGTGGTCGGCGGACGCGGTCACCCCGGTTCCGTCCATGCGCAGGTACACGTTCGGGAAGAACGTCGACTGGATCGTGACCGGTGTGTCTCCGAGCTTTGCGAGGTCGGCTGCCGACAAAGGCATGATGGCCTCTCTCCTTTCGTCTGAGGTGGAGCGGACGAGTCGAATCCGGCGCCGCGGCCGACAGCATCTTCGGCGCCGGATATCGGGTTTGAGGAGCGTACTCAGTTCGGCGTGCTCATTTCGGCTACGCAGGTTCGGCGTGCTCGGATCGGGAGGTTCCGCGTCGGCCGCAGGAGCGTTTCGAACCGCTCCGTGCATGCGCGCTCGCCGACCCCGTGAGCCGCTTCCCGAAAAGGGAAGCCCACCGGATTGTGGGAAAGGACCGCATGGCAGCCCCCCTGCTTTCCGCCCCCATTGTCTTTCCTGCCGCTGCCGGCCGGGGACTCACTGTATTTGGGCCGGCACAGCCTGTCCAGGCTGTGCGCTTCGGCAATTTTCGGCCGGCTTCGACGAGGTGTACGTCGGCCGGATCGGGCAGGAGCAGGAGGGGTTCTTCGACTTCTACCGCGAGCAGGTCCTGCCGCGGGCGGCCTGAGCGCCCGGCGGCACACCGTGAAGGCCTTCCCGCCCCGGAGCCCACGCGCGTACGTCCACGTCGCCGACGGCGAACGCGGCGCGTTGGTGGGCCCGTTCGGCGAGGTCACCAGGCCGTGCGCGCCCCGCCGAGACCCCGAGAAGCACCGCGCGCGGGGCAAGGTCGGTGCGGAGCCGCCGTCCGTCCGGTTCAGGACCGGGATTCCCGGGCACCCGCGCGGTGTCCCAACCGTCAACGCCCCAGGAAGGGGAACCGCCATGACAACGTCCGACGACAAGCGGACCCGGCCCGACGAACCGGCGCAGGAGCGGTCCGCCGAGGAACGTTCGATCACCGCCCCGACCCCGGCCGACGTCCGGGCGAAGGCGGAGGGGGAGGTCGGGGCCCGCGAACGCTCAGCGGAGAACCGCGAGATCACGGCTCCCACCCCGGCCGACGTCCGGCGCAAGGCCCGCTCGGACGATGACGAGCCCCCGGCGGCGGACACCGTGGCGCCGTAGGGAGCCCCACACTCGTGCCCCCGCCCCGTCCGCCCCCACAGGACCGCGACGGCGCTGCTGCGGGAGGCCGGGACCGATCGGGGCCGGGCGTGTGCCCGGCCGCCCGCCGAGCAGCAGCCCGATAACCCGTGGCCGTCCAGCCCACTCGCTGTGAAACTGGCCCGATGGAAGAAGCGCCCACCGCACCGACGCCCGTCGTCCTCGGCATCGACGACCTGCGTCCGCTCCCCCGGGCCACACGGATCGCCCGCACCAGCCGCGAAGGCACCCGGCTCCTGGAGGAGCACCGCGACGGCTTCATCGACGAACTCTGGCTCGACCACGACCTCGGCGGCGACGACACCGTCATGCCCGTGGTGGCCCTCCTGGAGGAAGCGGCCTTCGAAGGCCGGCCCTTCCGGATCGGAACCGTCTACGTCCACAGCGCCAACCCCGTCGGCTCCGCCTCCGTCGTCCGGGCGCTCACGCGCTGGAACTACCGTGTCCAGCGGGCGTCGGCCCAGGATCCGGCCGGGTCGGCGGACGGACAGGGCGATCCGATCGCGCCCACGCCCCGGCGACCGTAACGCTATGGTGAGCGGATGAGTGAGGAGCCGAAGCCGCAGGTGTTCTCGAACCGTTGGGCTGACGCCGGCGGTCCCGGCGGCCACGATTCACCCCGCGATCTCTCCACCTGCCCGGCCTGGCCCCGCTCCCGACCGACACCCCGGCCTGGGCCAGCGGGTACCGGCTGGGAACGGGGCCCGAGCATGGAAGTCTGATCATCAGTCAGGCTCTCCGGAACAGCGCACCACCGGACGGCCGGGCCGCCGTGGTCAAGGGCCACCCCGCGGCCATCACACAATCGGATCCGAACGGCGGGCCCCGTTCGCTGACATGGTCGGACGGGACCTACACCTTCGTCGTCACGACCGGTGGTCCCCCGCGGCTCTCGGATGAGGAACTCGTCCGCGTCGCCGAGAATCTGCGGTAACCGACACCACGACGACCACGACGACATCCGGCGGCCGTTCGTCAGGCTGCCCCACCCGAGTCGCGGCCGCTCCTGCGCCGGTCAGGGCGGAGAGCCTTCATCGCGTCGGGTGATCCGGGCGAGACGTGTCACTTCCCGGGGTACGGGGGCAGGGCTCGTCCCGGCAGCCGCACCTGACGTGCGTGGACCGGCGGAGTGTCCGCCGCGGGCGCGGGCTCGGTGTAGCACTCCAGGAGCAGGTCGCCCCGCAGGTCGTCGAGTTCGTCGGGCGCGTCCGCCAGCAGGGCGTCGGCCCACGCTTCCAGGGACGCGTTCTTCAGCGCGTCGTTCGGGACCCGGCTGATCGGCCCGGGGCCGATCACGGTGAACTCCGGCTCGCCGTCCGCACGGAACAGCAGCCGCCACCAGTACGGTTGCCAGTGGGGATGCTTCAACGAGAACCAGCTCCCGAGCGCGTCGCGGACGGTGGCCGCCCGGTCGCAGGGGCCGCCGTACCTGGTGAGACTTCCGTCGGTCGACGATAGCTCCGACGCCAGGGCAAGGCGGAACGCCGACGCCCCCGCCCCCGGGCATGGCCGGAGACGGGGGCGTCGAACGAGAGGGTGCGCC
>NZ_JBHVET010000884.1:0-3113 GCF_042802135.1 Kitasatospora sp. NPDC057512 | reverse complement strand
GAGCCGGGCAGCGGCGTACGGGCGGAGCGTCAGGCGCCGATGGCGTGCAGACCGCCGTCGACGTGGATGATCTCGCCGGTGGTCTTCGGGAACCAGTCCGACAGCAGCGCGACGATGCCGCGGCCGGCCGGCTCCGGGTCGCTCAGGTCCCACTTCAGCGGGGAGCGGTGGTTCCAGGTGTCGGCCAGGTCGCCGAAGCCCGGGATGGACTTGGCGGCCATCGAGCCGATCGGACCGGCCGAGATCAGGTTGCAGCGGATGTCCCGGTCACCCAGGTAGCGCGCCAGGTAGCGGTTGGTCGACTCCAGGGCGGCCTTGGCCGGGCCCATCCAGTCGTACTGCGGCCAGGCGTACTGGGCGTCGAAGGTCAGGCCGACCACCGAACCGCCGTCCTGCATCAGCGGCAGCAGCGCCGTGGTCAGCGACTTCAGCGAGTACGCCGAGACGTGCATCGCGGTGGCCACGGACTCCCACGGGGTGTCCAGGAAGTTGCCGCCCAGCGCGTCCTGCGGGGCGAAGCCGATCGAGTGGACGATGCCGTCCAGGGTCGGCAGGTGCTCGCGGACCTGGTCGGCGATGCCGGCCAGCTGCTCCGGGTTGGAGACGTCCAGCTCCAGCACCTTGACCGGCTTCGGCAGCTTCCGGGCGATCCGCTCGGTCAGGCTCGGGCGCGGGAAGGCGGTGAGGATGATCTCCGCGCCCTGCTCCTGCGCGAGCCTGGCGGTGTGGAAGGCGATGGAGGACTCCATCAGCACACCGGTGATCAGGATCCGCTTGCCTTCGAGGATTCCGCTCATGATCAGTGACCCATGCCCAATCCGCCGTCGACGGGAATGACGGCTCCAGTGATGTACGCGGCCTCGTCCGACCCGAGGAACCGCACGGTGGAGGCGACCTCGGCGGGCGCCGCGTAGCGGCCCAGCGGCACGCCCGCGACGATCTCCGCGCGGCGCTCGTCACTGAGCACGGCGGTCATGTCGGTGTCGACGAAGCCGGGGGCGACCACGTTGACGGTGATGTTGCGCGGGCCGAGCTCGCGCGCCAGCGACCGGGCGAAGCCGACCAGGCCGGCCTTGGAGGCGGCGTAGTTGGCCTGGCCCGGGGAGCCGGACAGGCCCACCACGGACGAGATCAGCACGACGCGGCCCTTCCTGGCGCGCATCATCAGCTTGGACGCGCGCTTGACCACCCGGAAGGTGCCGGTCAGGTTGGTGTCGACGACGGAGGTGAAGTCCTCCTCGGACATCCGCAGCATCAGCGTGTCCTTGGTGATGCCCGCGTTGGCGACCAGCACCTCGACCGCGCCGTGCTTCTGCTCGATCTCGGTGAAGGCGGCGTCGACCTGCCCGGCGTCCGTGATGTCGCAGCGGACCGCGAGGACGTCGTACTTGGCCAGCGCCTCGGGCACCTCGCCCGAGCGGCTGGTGATGGCCACCTTGTCGCCCGCTTCGGCGAAGGCCTGGGCGATCGCGAGGCCGATGCCCCGGTTTCCTCCGGTGACGAGAACCGAGCGGCTCAACGATCCACCTCTCTCCGTGAGTGAGCGCGTACGTCGGAATGCGTACGCAGTGTGACGCTATCGGGCGGTCGGCGGCGGCGGCGCATCGGTCTCCCACAGCGCCACCCCGGCGGATCTGTCGCAATCCGACAATCCGTACCCGTCCGTGCCGTCCCGGCGACGGAGACCGCCCAGGCCCGGGCGCCGCCCGGATCGGGGCGACTGTACGGGAACAACACGGGCGGGCGCACCCGTTGCCCCCGTGGTGCGGGGCCGGCCCGGGACCGGCCGTACCGATCCCCGACCATCCCGGCGAGCGACGAAGGCAGAGCGGATGACCAAGGCACGGCCCGGGAGCACCCACCGACGCGGACGACTGCTGGCCCTCACCGCCCTGGCGGCCGGCCTCGGCGCGGCCGCCTGGTCGCTGCGCGACCTGCCGGCGGCGTTCGGGCGACGGCCGGACGGCGAGCGCGAGGAGCGGGTGCGCAACTCCCCGCAGTACCGCGACGGCGTCTTCCACAACGCGCCCTCCGCGCTCGCCCGCGCCGGTGGCGCCCCCGGCTTCGACGGCGCCACCGCCCGCCGGATGCTGTTCGAGCGGGCCGGCCGCGTCCCCGCCCGCCCGGTGCCGACCGTCCGCCCCGCCACCCCGCCCGGGCCGGCCGCCGAGGGCGTGGAGGTCACCTGGTACGGGCACGCCTCCGCGCTGGTGGAGATCGAGGGCTTCCGGGTGCTGCTCGACCCGGTCTGGAGCGACCGCTGCTCCCCCGCCGCGCACGTCGGCCCCAAGCGGCTGCACCCGGTGCCGGTCGGGCTGGAGGAGCTGCCGCAGGTCGACGCGGTGCTGATCTCGCACGACCACTACGACCACCTGGACATGGCGACGGTCAAGCGCCTGGTGCGCAGCCAGTCCGCGCCCTTCGCCGTGCCGCTCGGCATCGGCGCCCACCTGCGCCGCTGGGGCGTCCCCGAGCACCGGATCATCGAGCTGGACTGGGACGAGACCTGCACCCTGGGCGACCTGGTGCTCACCCTGACCGCGGCGCACCACTTCTCCGGCCGCGGGCTGACCCGCAACACCACCCTGTGGGGCTCCTGGGTGATCGCCGGGCCGAACCGCAAGGTCTTCTACACCGGCGACTCCGGCTACTTCGAGGGCTACGCCCGGATCGGCGCGCAGCACGGCCCGTTCGACGCCGCGCTGGTCCAGATCGGCGCCTACGACGCGGCCTGGGCGGACATCCACATGACCCCCGAGGACGCCGTCCTCGCGCACCGGGACCTGACCGCCGGCCTGCTGGTGCCGGTCCACTGGTGCACCTTCAACCTGGGCCTGCACCCGTGGGCCGAGCCGATCGAGCGCCTGGTGCAGGCCGCCAAGGAGCAGGCCGTCCCACTGGCCGTGCCGCGCCCCGGCGAGCGGGTCGACGTCGACAACCCGCCGGAGCTGGACGGCTGGTGGGAGACCGTCGGCTGACGGCCCGCGCCGGCCCGCCGGGGAGACGGGCACCGGAGGCCGGACCGTACGGGCCGAAACCGCGGCGCACCGGTCGAAATGCGCTGGTCGGAAACCCGGTGGACGGGAAATGATGCGGTGCGGGCGCCCCTGTGG
>NZ_JBHVET010000883.1:0-3121 GCF_042802135.1 Kitasatospora sp. NPDC057512 | reverse complement strand
GGGGGGGTTTTGGTTGGGGGGGGGGGGGGGGCCCCGGCCCACCGCGGCGTCGCTACGTCCCCGGTGCGACCGGGCTGATGGTGTCGCCGATGTCGCCCAGGAGGAGGGTCGCCCGGTCCTCCGGATCGACCGAGTAGAACCGCTCGTCGAGGACTCCCGACACGTGGCCGACGTGGAGCGTCAACGAGACCTCCCGCCGCTCCGCGTACCGGGCCAGCGCGAGCGCTCCCTCGGCGGTCGCGTGGCAGGTGAAGACGTCGACGACGGCGCCCGGCCGGGCCGTCAGGTGCATCACCGCCATGAGGGTCACTCCGCTGGCCACGACGCCGTCGACGACCACCAGCCGGTCGCTCCGGGCGGGAAGCCGGTGGTCGACGCCGACGAGCAGGCCGCCGGCGGCGGGCATGCGCTTGGCCTGCGGCGTCCAGCCCTGGTGGCGGGGGAGCACACCGAGCAGTTCGGCCAGGATCCGCCCCTCGCGTTCCGGCGCGACGACGACCGCCCCCGGCACGGACGCGGCGTCCGCCACCCGCACCGGCAGCATGCCGTAGATGTCGAGCAGGGCGCGGAGGTAGCGGCGGCGGTGCGCCTCCCGCTGCTCGGGAAGGTTGGCGACCGCCGTCACCACCGCCATCCGCTCGACCACGCCGGGGTGTTCGTCGGAGGCGACCCTTACGCTGCCCGGCAGTTCGCCCGGGGCGTGCAGGGACTCCAGCACCTGGCGGTCGAACAGCAACAGGTGACTGAAGCGGGTGTCGTGGTTCGACTCGTACGTCTCCACCGTGCGCCGGGCGGCGGGGAGGAGGGCGTCTCGTCGCACTGTACGGGGCACTGGTGACCGGCCTCCTCGGATCGGCTTCCGCCTTGTCGGCTTCTCGACTCGTCGACGGCTCATCGGCTCGGGACGAACGCCACCGGGAGCGAGTCGAACCCCCAGAGGAGGTTCGAGCGCAGCCGGCGGACCGGGCCGGTGACCTCGACCGTCCGGACCCGCCGGGTGAGTTCCTGGAACATCACGGTCAGTTCGAGCCTGGCGAGCGCCGCGCCGATGCAGTAGTGGTTGCCCACGATGAAACCCAGGTGGCGGTTGGGGGAGCGTTCGATGTCGAAGCGCTCCGGGTCGGCGAAGACCTCCTCGTCGCGGTTGGCCGACGGCAGCCAGGCCACGACGTGGTCGCCGGCGCGAACGGGCTGCCCGCCGAGTTCCACGTCCTCCCTGGCCGTACGGAGGGAGTGCATGACCGGGGACGTGAAGCGGATGACCTCCTCGATCGCGGAGGGCATCAGGCCGGGGTCCTCCCGGAGCGCCCGCCACTGCCCCGGGTCGCGGGCGAGGGCCAGCAGCCCGCCCACGGTGGCGTGCCGGGTGGTCTCGTTCCCGCCGGATATCAGGGCGTCGCAGTTGTAGAAGACCTCCTGTTCGGTCAGCGGCACCCCGTCGATCTCACCGCACACCAGGGCGCTCAGGAGGTCGTCCCGCGGTTGCTTCCGCCGCTCCTCGGCCAGGTCCTGGAAGTAGCAGAGGATCTCGGTGTGGGCCTGGACCTTCCTGGCCTCCTCCGCCGCGTCGAGCGCGGTGGAGCTCCAGGCGAAGCGGGTCCGGTCGACCATGAACTCCCAGTCGGCCTCCGGGACCCCCATCAGGTCGCAGATGACCGAGACCGGCAGCGTCTGTGCGACGCGGGTGAACTCGCACCCGCCCTCGGCCACCGCGTCCTCGATGGCGCGCGCGGCCGTCCTCCGCATGGTGGCTTCGAGCCGGTCGACCGTTCTGGGCGTGAACGCCGAACTGACGACCTTCCGGATCCTGTCGTGCCGGGGAGGGTCGGTGACGTTGAGCATCCGGCCCGCCGCCGCGGCCAGCACCCGCGGATCGGAGTCCAGCCGCATGCCGTTTTCGGAGCCGAACACCCGGGGGTCCGTCAGCACGTCCGTGCACGGGCGGTGCGTCATGACCGCCCAGAAGAAGTCGCCGTTGGCCCGCTCGTTCCGGTACACCGGGTGCTCGGCGCGCAGCCGCGCCCACACCGGCTCCGGATCCGAGGTCTGGTAGAGCAGCGGATCCGACAGGTCGATGGTCATCCATGACTCCGGATGTCGGTGGAGATGGAGTTGGAGATGGAGATGGAGGTGGAGTGGGAACGGTCGGCGGGAGCGCGGTCAGCGCAGGGCGTCCGTCACGGCCGCGGCGAGTCCCTCGACGGTCGGGGACTCGAACAGCACGCGGACCGGAAGGTTGACGTTCAGCCGCGTACGGATCCGGGAGATCAGGCCGGCGGCGAGCAGGGAGTGGCCGCCCAGTTGGAAGAAGTCGGCGTCCACGCTGATGTCGCGCCGGTCGAGGAGCTCCTCCCAGATGGCCGCCAGCTCCGCCTCGACCGGCGTGCGCGGAGCGGTGTACGCGGCGCCGGCGTGGGCGGTGTCGGTGTCCACGGGGGAGCTGAGGGCGGCGCGGTCGATCTTCCCGTGGGGTGTCAGGGGCAGCTCCGCGAGGAAGCGGACGCCGGGGGGAACCATGTACCACGGCAGTCTCCGGCGGAGGAAGTCGAGCAACTCCCGTTCCGTCAGGGCCGTTTGCCCGTTCAGGACCGCGTGTAGGCCCAGCGACGGGTTGTCCGGGTCGCCGTCGTCCAGCACCACGGCGCAGGCCCGGACGGCGGGG
Source organism: Kitasatospora sp. NPDC057512 (assembly GCF_042802135.1). NCBI lineage: Bacteria > Bacillati > Actinomycetota > Actinomycetes > Kitasatosporales > Streptomycetaceae > Kitasatospora > Kitasatospora sp. NPDC057512. The sequence continues at coordinate 459 of NZ_JBHVET010000883.1, read as the reverse complement.
TGTTCGCCGGCCACCGCCTCGATCTCGCCCGGCTCGACCCGGTAGCCGCGGATCTTCACCTGGTGGTCCCGGCGGCCGACGAACTCGATGCAGCCGTCGGCGTCCGACCGTGCCAGGTCCCCGGTGCGGTACAGGCGTCCTCCCGGTGCTCCCGGGAACGGGTCCGCCACGAAGCGCTCCGCGGTCATGGCCGGGGCGTCGAGGTAGCCGATGGCCAGGCCCGCGCCGCCCAGGTACAGCTCGCCCACCGTGCCCGCCGGTACGGGGGCCATGGACTCGTCGAGGATGTGGCAGCGCACGTTCTCGACGGGGTGGCCGATGGGGACGGAGGAGAACCGGTCCGGGTCCCAGTCGGCCCCCGGTTCGAAGACGGTCGAGGTGATGGTCGCCTCGGTCGGGCCGTAGACGTTGCACCAGCGGATCCGCTCGCCGACGCGTTCGCGCCAGGCCAGCAGGGCC
>NZ_JBHVET010000882.1:0-3122 GCF_042802135.1 Kitasatospora sp. NPDC057512 | reverse complement strand
GGCTCTGCCCGGGGCCGCGCCGACGGTGCCCGGAGCCGCATCGGCGCTGGTCCGGGCCGCGTCGGCGGTGCTCCCGCCCGGTCGGCCGGGGCCGGAGGGGCCCGCGGCGGGCTCGGTAGGATGCCTACTGGACGGTATGCGTCCGCCGCCCCGTCCGCCCCCATAGGATCGGCCGCTGCCGAGACCAGAACTTTCCAGGGAGGCTGCGATGGCCAGGCAGGCCCGCGCGCTGGCGACCCGCCAGACGGTACTCGTCGCGGCGGCCGAGGTGTTCGACGAGCGGGGCTACGCCGCCGCCACGATGTCCGAGATCCTGGACCGCGCCGGCGTCACCAAGGGCGCGCTGTACTTCCACTTCCGCTCCAAGGAGGAGCTGGCGCTCGCCGTCATCGAGGGGCAGGGCGTCTTCATCTCCGGCTGGACACCGGCCTCGGACAGCCCGGTGCAGAACCTGATCGACCTCGGGTACGCCTTCGCCCGCGCGCTCCAGACCGACCCGCTGGTGCGCGGCAGCATCCGGCTGACGATCGAGCACGGCAGCTTCACCCAGCCGCAGCTCGCGGCCTACCAGGGCTGGATGGACACCGTCCGCGTCCTGCTGGAGCACGCCCGGGAGGCCGGCGACCTCCACCCGGGGGTCGACCTGACCGCGGCCGCCGGGGTGATCACCGGGGCCGTCACCGGCATCCAGCTGAGCTCCCAGGTGCTGGCCGACCGGCAGGACCTGATCCAGCGGCTGTCCGACCTCTGGACGCTGCTGCTGCCCGGCCTGGTCCAGCCGCACGCGCTCGCCCGGCTGAGCGTCGCCGAGCGCGCCTGAGGCCCCGACCTGGGAAACCCGGGGCCGGTCAGACCCGGTAGCCCGCCCGGCGCTCCGCCGCCACCAGGGCCGGCAGCGCGGCCGTCCAGAGCCGGCTCACCGCCTCCGCCCCGGGCCGGCCGGTCTCCTCGCCCGCGAGCAGCACCTGGCCGGCCGCCACCGCGGTGAGCAGTTCGGCGGCGGCCCGCCGGTCCACCCCGGGGAGCAGCTCGCCGGCCTCGGCGGCGCGGTCCAGCAGCCGGTGGACGACGGCGGTGAGGCTGCGCCAGGCGACGTCGGAGGCCACCGGAGCGGACCGGCGGGACGGGCCGTCCGGCCCCTCCTGGGCGCCGTCCCGGCGCGGCCCCTGGCGGCCGAGCCGGACGCCGGCCCGCACCACCACGTCCTCGCGCAGCATCCGGGCCAGCTCGTGCGAGAAGTCGATCAGCCCCTGGAGGGCCGGGCCGTCGGCCCGCAGCGCGCGCAGCGCGGCCGAGCCGACCTCCCGCCCGGAGGCGCGGCGCACCCCGTCGGCGAGGGCCTGCTTGGACACGAAGTGGAAGTAGAGGGCCCCCTTGCTCACCCCGGCCCGGCGGCTGATGTCGACCAGGCTGGCGGCCTCGAAGCCCACCCGCGCGAAGGTCTCCGCGGCGGCGAGCAGTACGGCCTGCCGGGTCCGCCCAGCCCGCTCCTGCTTGACCACTGGCCCCCTCCGGACTCGACCGGGCGCGATCCCCGCCCCACCCGGCTGCTGTCGGCGCGGCCCCTGCGGGGGCGGCGCTCGCATGCGGACGGCACCCTCCGAAACCGCATGGTTGGTATCTAATCTAGCGCTTGCTTCGCCCCCGCCGTCCAGCGGGGACGGCCCCCCACCGATGGTCCGAGGCCTCCCGAACGGGCATTCCCCCAGCCCAGGGGGCGGGTAGCGTGGCCTGGCCGGAGAGTTCGGCCTGGGCACCCCCAGCCGCCGAACACAAACCGGGTGGTATGTATGTTTTGCTCGGACGGCCGTGGCGGCCGCTCCGACCGACACCCTGAAGCGGGGGCCCGTCATGCCATCGATCGTAGAGCCGGACCCGCACGATCCGTACGCCCACCCCGGCCCGGGCAGCGGTGGCGGCTTCGAGTTCCACGATGGCCCCGCCACCGGCTACGGCCCCCACCACGGCCCCGCCACCGGCTACGACTTCCACCGCGGCCCCGCGACCGGCTACGACTTCCACGACCGGACCGTCTCCCGGCACCTGGTGCACCGCGCCTCGGTGTCCGAGGTGTTCCTCACCGGCTGGCAGGCCACCGGCCCGTACGACTTCCTGCTCGGCGCCCAGTGGCCCCGGCTGCACGGCTTCTACCGGCTGCCCGGGGACCGCTACCACGACCCGGTGCTGCTGGCCGAAACGATCCGGCAGACCGGGCTGCTGATCGGCCACGCCGGGTTCGGGGTGCCGCGCGGCCACCACTTCATGATGGAGGACCTCTCCTACGCGCTCGACGGGACCGGCCTGCCGGGCCTCGCCGTCACCGCCGGCCCCGCCTCGCTGATGCTGGCCGTCGGCTGCGAGGACGTCCGGATGCGGCACGGCGAGCTGGCCTCGCTCCGGGTCCGCGTCGACGTCACCCGGGACGGCCGGCCGATCGGCCACGGCAGCGGACGGCTGCGGGTGGTCTCCCCCGCCTCGTACGCCCGGCTGCGCGGCCCCGCGCGGCGCACCCTCCCACCGCGCCCGCCGGCACCCGCCGCGCCCGAGCTGGTCGGCCGCGCCCAGCCCGCGGACGTGGTGCTCAGCCCGACCCTGGCCCCGGACACCTGGCTGCTGCGCGCCGACGCCACCCACCCGGTGCTGTTCGACCACGAGCTGGACCACGTGCCCGGGATGCTGGTGCTGGAGGCCGCCCGGCAGGCCGCCCAGCGGCTGCGCCACCCCGAGCCGGTCGTCCCGGTCGAGCTGGTGACCTCCTTCGACCACTACATCGAGCTGGACCGGCCCTGCTTCGTCCGGGCCGCCCCCGAGCCGACCACCGGGCCGGCCGAGGGGCCGGCCACGGCGGACGGGCGGCTCACGGTACGGGTCCAGCTGCTCCAGGACGGCCGGACGGCGGCCGAGTGCCTGCTGCTCACCGCGCCGGTGGACGGACCGGCCGAGGGCCCGCGGGTGCCGGTCCGGCGGGACGCCTACGACGGCCGCCCCGCCGTCCCCGGCCCCGCCGTACCGGGCCCTCCCCTGCCGGGCCTCGGGGGCACCCGGCTGCCGCTGGCGAGTTAGGGCGTGTCTGACAATTCCCGCCGGGCGCGCGACGCCAATTGTCAGACACGCCCTAGGGC
>NZ_JBHVET010000881.1:0-3124 GCF_042802135.1 Kitasatospora sp. NPDC057512 | reverse complement strand
GGCTAGTAGGTGCCCCATTCCTTGTCGGTGGAGACGATCTCGCGGCCGAGCGGCATCAGCGAGATCGGGATCATCTTCAGGTTGGCCCAGCCGAAGGGGATGCCGATGATCGACAGGAACAGCGGGATGCTGGTGATGAGGTGTCCGATCGCCAGCCACCAGCCGGCGAAGACCAGCCAGATCACGTTCCCGACGCACGATGCCGGACCGGCATCGCGCCGCTCGACGGTCGTCCGCCCGAACGGCCACAGGATGAAGCCGGCGATCCGAAACGAGGCAATGCCAAATGGGATAGTAATTACGAGCAGGCAGCAGATAATTCCGGCGAGCACGTAGGCAAGAGCCATCCAAATGCCGCAGAAAACCAACCAGATGACATTGAGGATAAACTTTACTGCACTCATGCTTGGTACCTTCTCATGGCTGATGGCGTTGCAGTATGACCTTGCCATGCCCGCCGGCGAGCGTGTCTACGCCCTTAGGGGATGCTCCTCAGGGATCGGTCCGGGTAGTGGTCTCAGATAGGGACTCCTTCAGGTTCAGCGCTCGCGAAGGGGGTCAGGTGCGCGGCGGCGGACTTTGATCGATTGTCGGGTATCGCCCCCTTCGTGGTGGTGTTGAGCGATGGGGCGTAGAGGATGTCGCTGCTCGTGTAGCCAGCCAGTCCCATAGTCGAACAGGGGGCCGTAGCGTTCACGCAGCTGGCGTACCAGCGGTTGTCGCCTCGGGAGATGGTGACGGACTGGACGACCGCATAGCCCTTGGTGAAGAGGCGGGGCAGGCGCTTCGCGGAGTCGTGGATGCGCACCGAGCCGAGGCGGGGCGTGATCAGTCGACGGTGCCCGTCGGGGCGGATCGTGGGCTTGCTCACGTCGTGGCGGAGACGGAATGAGTCCCAGGCCTTGCCCTTCTCCTTGATGCGGGGGTAGCGGACGGCCCTGCTGGTGTGGCGGCCGGTGAGGGAGTCGACCTGGTTCTTGAATGCCATGTCGGCGTCGATGAACGCGGACTGGAAGACGTAGGTGGACGCCTCGCGCTACCACGGGCACGGCAGGAACGGGCCGTGGAGCCGTCCGGATGCTGGTCGTCGTGCCGGGAGTCGCCCTTAACCTGGTTCAGGTGCTTCTTGGTGGTGGCCTGCCCAGCCTGCCCCGGGATGCGGATGTCGGAGCTGGCCTACTTCCGGGAGTCGCGTTCGCTGAGGCCGCTGTCGACGAGGGCGTCGACCTGGGTGCGCCACTCGCAGTGCGCGGCGATCTTCCGGGCAAGCGCCCAGTTGAAGGTCCATCGGGCGGGACCGGCGTGCTGGCTAAGGTCGTCTCTTGGGCAGGTGTCGGGTCGAGGGTGAACTTGACGGCCTGCAACTTCACCCGCAACAAGGCGCAGTTCACCTTCTTCGCCGTGACTGTTCGGCAACGTGTGGTGAGACCCTAGCGGCCTCGACCGACAATTTGGGTTGGGTTGCCGGTTTGCTGCTGAAGACGCTGGGGTGCGGAAGAGGTGATTGTTTGAGGCGCTGTCGGTCGGGGGCCTGAACGCGTCCCGGTTTGGTCGCGGACGGCCGATGGAGTACGGCGCCGATGATTGGAGCTTCAGCTGTAGAGGCTTCGGCGGCCGAAGCGGCGCAGCAGGCTGCGGGTGTCGTCTTCGTTCAGGCCGAGGGCTTCGGCGGCCTTGTCCAGGTCGGTGTCGCGGTGGACCTCGTGAGCGGGCCAGTAGGCGGCTCGCTCGGCGGTCACCTCCAGCTGGCGGGCAGCCCTTAGCGCCGCCAGCGGGGAGGTCTTTCCCAGAGTTTCGAGCTTGTCTCCGAGGAGGCGTACGAGTTCGGCGACATCATCCGGCAGGGCGACAGCGGACTTGTCGACCTCGGCGGCGTGCCCGTCCCACTCCTCCTCGCATTCTGCCGCCAGCTCCCCGGCTGCCTCGTGGAGGCTCTGCTCGCCGATCTGGTCCCAGTCGAGCATGTGCGAGGGGCCGGCCCAGCCGCAGGAGCAAACGCCGCGCAGCTTGTCCGCTCGCGGTGCGTTGTACGTGAAGTGGTCACGGCCGTCGTAGACGTACCACTGTGAGGTGGTTTGTCCTGACCCGTGTTCCGTCGTCTGGATGTACACGGGCTTGGGGACGGTGCCGTCAGGTAGGAGCACACCGACAGAGCCTTCGTGTGAGTCTCCGAATTCGTCAGTCGTCCACGTCTCCCACTCACCCATAGCGCCCCTCCAAGATCAAGCCCGCCCGGCAGCGTGTCTGCCGGGCTGTGCGACCGACAATCTCGTACCGGGCGCCCGCGTGTCAGCGAAACCACGAAATGCCGCTCTTGCGTGCTGCCCTGGGCGGCCTCTGCAGACAACCCGGTTCGATGTGCCGATTTGCCGATGAACGACGTTGGCACGTGGCAAAGTTGAACGTTTTGACGGACTGCCGTTCAGGGGGATCGGGTTGGGTCCGGGCCGGTCACCGAGGTACTGGCCGGCGTGGGGGTGGGGCTGCTGCGGAAGATGTCCAGGGCGTCCGAGCGGTCGCCGAAGGGACGCAGCGTCTGGCGGGTCACCGCGGTCCACATCGTGCGCTCCTCGTCGAGCGTCGCGGGCAGGGCCAGGCCGAGGGCCTCGGCGAGGGGCTTGCGGCCCGTGTTAACGAGGGCCCGGACGGTGGACGCCCAGCTGTCGGTCGCCGAGACCGCGCACCGGTACCAGACCGGCGTGAGGAGCAGTGCAATCGCGGTGGCGAGGAGTGGCGCGACGTGGGCGGCGGCCGCGGTGAGGGAGGCGAGTGCCGCGGCGGCCACGAGCACGTGGCCATGGGGCGACAAAGAACCTCGCGGTGTCGTGGGCCGACAGGAACGGGCTCAGCGGCACCGGCCTGAGCGTGCTCAACGGCGGCTCCAGGCTCGTGGCCGGCGGGCGTCGGCGCGGGCCTGCGCGGCGTGCGGGCGATAGCTGCCGCTGCCCGGATGCCGGTTGCGCCGGATCTCCCGGCTGACCGTGGACGGCCTGCGGCCCAGCTCGGCCGCGATCGCCCGCACGGTGGCCTTCTCCCGCAGCCGGTCGGCGATGTGGATGCGTTCGTCCTCTCGCAGGTACCGGGACGGCCCGGGCAGTGAGGCCTCGGCCACCCGCGCTGGTCG
>NZ_JBHVET010000880.1:0-3135 GCF_042802135.1 Kitasatospora sp. NPDC057512 | reverse complement strand
GCCCCCGGTGACGGTGTTGCCCGCGCCGATCGTCGTCCCGCAGTTCGCCGCGTCGTAGTTCGTCACGTCGATCGCGTAGCGGTCCGGGCCGGTGGCGCCGGTGAGGTCGGAGCGGTTGCCCCGGAAGACGGTGCCGCAGCCCCAGCCCGGCCGGACGCTGTGGGTCTGGTAGCCGTCGTCGGTGGTGCGCCGGCCGGTGTTGTTCTCGATGACGTAGCCGTTGCCCTTCACGTCGACCCAGGAGTCGTCGTAGTTGCGCCCGGTGAGGCCGTCGCCGTCGAAGGTGTTGCCGGAGACGAGGCCGCCGACGGTGCCCTCCTTGAGGTCGACGTTCTCGGCGCCGATGTTCGGGCCGAAGGTGTTCCCGGTGATCCGCACGTAGTCGCTGTGGTCGGTCAGGGTGTTGGCGGTGCCGACGTAGACGCCCTCGCCCATGCCGTCCCGGCCGAGGCCGGTGTCGTGGACGCGCGAGCCGCGCAGCGTGCCGTGGGCACTGGAGTTGCGGAAGTGCACGCCCTCCATGGTGGTGTGGTGGACCGTCACGTCGTCGAGGACCACGTAGTCGGCGGAGTCGGCCATGATGCCCTTCTGGGCGCCGGTGACGGTCAGCCCCTGGACGGTCCAGTAGCTCGCACCGTCGAGGTGGAGGCCGTAGCCGCCGCCGGTGGGGGTGGTGAGGACGGCCTTCGCCGAGCCGGTGAGGGTGATCCGGGCGGCGGCGGTGCCGGGGGTGGTGGCCTTGAAGGTGCCGGTGTAGGTGCCGTCGGCAAGTTGGATGGTCTGGCCGGGCGCGGCGGCGGCGAGCGCGCTCTGGAGCTGCTTGGCGGTGCCGACCTTGACCACGGCCGCCGGGGCGGCGGAGTCGGTGGCCACGGCCGCGGGGGCGGTGCTGCCGAGGGTGAGGACGGTGAGCGCGGCGAGGAGGGCGGGGCGCCTGGTCACGGACGGTGCTCCTTGCGGTGGTCGGGGCCGGCCGGAGGACGGGGCCGGTGGTGACAGGAACATGCCGCTGCCCAGAGTGGACTGGACCATTCCGAGGCGTCAAGAGTGCCTTCCCGCGCGATACTGGAGCCCTGGGGAGCCCTGGGGAGCCCCGGTCAGGGTCGGTCAGGGTCGGTCGGGATCACACAGGTCGGACGGGTCGGACAGGGAGGCGGCGATGGGCGGTGGTACGGCCGGGTTCGCCGTGGTGGTGTTCGGCGCGCTGGGCGGCGTGGTCGCCTACCTCGCCGGGGTGGTCGGCCTGCGCGAACTGCGGCGGCTGCGCCGGGTCGGTGTCCCGGTGCGGGCGCTGGTGCGCGAACGCGCCGCGGCCCCGGAGGACCGCGCGCTGCCGCCACGGCCGCTGCTCCAGTTCGAGACCGAGGACGGCCGGGTGGTCGAGGTCTTCTCCCCCGTCCCCTCCACCGCCCGCCACCCGCTGCCGGACGGCGGCTTCGTCCCGGTCCGCTACGACCCCGCGGACCCGCGGCAGGTGCTGGTGGACGGGCGGGAGCGCGCGGGGCTGGAGTACGGGTTCCTCGCGCTCGGGGTGCTGGTGGTGCTCGGCTCGATCACCCTCGGCGCCGCGGTGCTCTGAAGCGACGGCCTGGAACAAGGCCGGCCGGGCGGGCCGCACGACCCGCCCGGCGCGCTCAGATGGTGGCCGCAGTGGTCGCCGCCACGGTGGTCGCGATGGTGACGGCGGCCATGGTGAGCTGCACGGCCCGGATCGCCTCGCGGACGGACTCGGCCGCTCCGTCACCGGCGGCGATCTCGGCGAAGCGCGGCTCGACCTGCTTGCGGGGCAGCTCGGGGAAGGCCAGCCCGTGCAGCCGGGAGCCGTGCAGCAGGGCGACCAGGGCGGCGGTGCGCAGGTCCGGTTCGGCGCCGTCCAGCACCACCGCGGCCAGCCGCGCGCGCAGTTCGCGCTCCGCGCCGCCGTCCGCCTCCGGGTAGCGGCGGACCGGGAAGATGCCCAGCGCGCGGCGGCGCTCCTCGACCACCAGGCCGCGCTCGCACAGCCGCGCGACGGTGTCGGCGATCACCGTCGACCGGTCCCTGATCAGCCAGTCGGCCGCCTTGGCCTTACCGGAGCGGCGTCCGGCGGCCCCACTCGTCGAGGCGGGCCAGCCGGCCGTCCACCAGCGGTTCGCCGGTCGGGGTGCGGTCGGTGACGGTGAGCCGGCCCTCGTCGATCGCGACCCGCTCGGCCAGCACCAGCTCGGCCAGGATGCCGCCCGCGGCGGCCCAGGCGGCGGTGGCGGCGTCCTTCGCCACGCCGGACTCGTCGTCCAGCGAGAGCAGCATCAGCTCCTCGGCGAGGGTGACGTGCATCGGGGTGTCCCTTCTTCTCGACTTCTCGGTGCCGCGGGCACCGGGCACCTAGCCCTCAGCCCCGCAGGGCGTCGACCAGGCGCCGGGCCCGGGTGTCCTCCTCCAGCAACGCCCGGAGCAGCCGATCAGTGCCCTGACCTGCGACATCGGCCAGGTAGGCCTCGACCGAGCGCGGGTCGGCGGGCAGCGTCACCTCGCCGGAGTCGAGCGCGGCGTGCGCCCGGGCGTAGTCGAGGCCGAGACCGGCGAGCAGGTCGCCGGCGCCGTCCTCCTCCACCGGCCGCGGCTCGTGGCGGGCCACCTCGTGCACGGCCAGCAGGGCGAGCAGGACGTGCTCGGTGCCGGGCGTACGGCGCCCGAGGCGCTCGGCCTGGGCGTCGGCCTCCGGCCGGATCCAGGCGGCCGGACCGGACGGGCCCGGCTGCAGCAGGCGCTTCCAGCGCGGGGCCGGGTGCGCGCGGCGGGCCAGCAGCGCCTCCCGGGTGGGGCGCAGCAGCGGGTCGAGGGCGCCCGGCGCGGCCGGGTCGCCCGGCCAGTCCGGCGAATCCGGTGAGACCGAGGAGTTCGGCGGGTTCGGTGAGACCGGCGAGTCCCGCCGGTCCGGCTCCGGCACGGTCGTTTCCATCGGCCCTCCCACGACTGCGGCTTTACTCGGACTATACGCTCGCTTTTCCTTCTCTTGAGCATTTTCCGCACGTCAAGAAAGCGTCAGGACGGGGCCCGCGCCGGGCGCGGAGGACCGGGGGCCCGCGCCGGGCGCGGAAGACCGGGGGGCCCCCGCCGCCACCGAAGACGGGACCGACCCCCCACGGCACCTAC
>NZ_JBHVET010000879.1:0-3139 GCF_042802135.1 Kitasatospora sp. NPDC057512 | reverse complement strand
CCGTGGAGCCGAACGCTCGGGCGGGAGACGGGGGTTCACGCGTCGAAGCGGACCTCGGGCCACTGCGGCGCGGGGGCGTCCAGCAGCGGGGCCGGCAGGCCGCGCAGGTGGAGGCCGAAGTAGGCGGTGAGGTAGGCGCGTTGGGCGGCGACGGCGCGCCGCGGGTCGCCGGTGCCGAGGAAGTGCTCCAGCCGGTCGGCGGGCCAGGCGAAGACGGACTGCCCCTGGGGGACGAGCAGTTGCAGGTCGCAGTAGGACAGGTGCCCCGAGCGGGTGAGGGTCAGGCGCCGGCGCCAGCCGGTCAGGTGCGGCCACAGGGCGTCCCACATGGCGTCGCGGGCGGGGCTGTCCCAGGCGGAGGCCATCAGCAGCAGGGGGCGGTCCTGGCCGGCGGTGGCGGCGGGGCCGAACAGGGGGCCGTCCAGGACCGCGCCGGCGCGGATGCGCGGGTCCTCGTGCAGGGCGTGGGCGGTGGTGGCGCCGCCCATGGAGTGGCCGAACATGCCGACGGCGCCGAGGTCGAGGGCGCCGTCCAGGCCGGCCGGCAGCGCTCCGCCCGCCAGGCGGTCGAGCAGGCAGCGCACGTCGGCGGCGCGGTAGGCGACGATCCCGGCGTCGGTCATCGCCTGGACGCGGGCCTTGTCGCGCACCTCCAGGCGGTGGCCGGGGAACTCGACCTCCCCGGCGTCGTAGGTGTGGTCGACGGCGGCGACGACGTGGCCGTGGGAGGCGAGCTCCTCGGCCAGCGCGGTGGCGAAGGCGCTGTCGGCGCCGGAGCCGTGGGAGTTGAGGACCACGGGGTGGCGGCGGCCGCGGTCGGCGGGCGCGTCCGGGCGGGCGTGGGTGACGGGCCAGGCGAGGCGGGCGCCGGGCACGGCGAAGTAGTCGGCCTCCAGGTGGGCGGTCTCGGCGGGGCTCATCCACGGCGCGTACGGGCCGCGGGCACCGGGGGCGGCGGGGTACCAGAGGCGGGCGCGCAGCTCGCGCGGGCGCGGCGCGGGGGCCCAGGCGTCGGTGCGGGCCGGGTCGCTCAGGTACAGCAGCGCGGTGCCCACGGGGCGGGGGCCGGTGGGCGCGGGCAGGCTCAGGCAGGGCCGCCCCGCGGCGTCGGCCGGCGCGGCGTCGGCGCGTACGGGCGCAGCGCCGGCGACGGCACCGGCGGCGCCCAGGGCGAGCGCCCCGAGCACACCGCGACGGCTGAGCGGGAGGCCGGGCTGGGATCTGGTCACGGGCGTGCTCCTGCGGCGATCGGGTCGGCGGGCGGCGTGCCCGTCCACCGTGGCGCCGCGCCCCGCCCGGGCGCGTCCGCCGCGGGCAGGAGCCGCCGCCGCGCCGTACGACCGCGGGCATAGGCCCGTAGCGGCAGCCGCCTCCCGGAAGCCGGGGCCCCTACCGCGCGGGGGCCGCCTGGGCCGCCAGGAGCGCGTCGAGCAGCCCGGGGAAGCGGGTGTCGAGGTCGGCGCGGCGCAGGCTGACGAAGCGGTTGCGCCCGGCGACGCGGGTGGTGGTGACGCCGGCCTCGCGCAACACCCGCATGTGGTGGGAGACGGTCGACTTGTGGAGGTGGTCCAGGCCCAGGTCGCGCGGGCCGCAGGAGTGCTCGGCGTCGTCGGCGTAGCTGAGCAGCAGGGTCATGCGCACGGGGTCGCCCAGGGCGTGCAGGACGGTGACGAGGTCGATGTCGGCGGTGGCGGGCTGGGGAAGCCGCTCGTCGTCGGTCATGGCGCACGCTCCTCGGGCCGCCGGGGGGACACAGATGGTTTGACAATCATCCACCAATCCCCGAGTGTTTGACGAGCGTCCAACTGTTGCACGTCCATCCAACAATCCGTCCGACAGCCTGTTGCGCGTCCGTCCGCCAATCCGTTCCTTGCGTCCCGGGGGGCCCTCCCGTGCCCGTTCGTCTGCTCCTGCTCGCCCTCGGCACCTTCGCCATGGGCACCGACTCGATGGTCTTCGCCGGCATCCTCGGCCCGATCTCCGCCGACCTGGGGGTGTCGGTGCCGGCCGCCGGCCAGCTGGTCACCGTCTTCGCCCTCGGCTACGCGCTGCTGGCCCCGGTGCTGGCCACGCTCACCGCCCGCTGGCCGCGCCGGCGCCTGCTGCTGACCGCGCTCGTCGTGTTCAGCGCGGCCAACGCGCTCAGCGCGCTCGCCCCCACCTACGAACTGCTGCTGGCCACCCGGGTGCTGGCGGCGGCCGGCGCCGCCCTCTACACGCCGACCGCCAACGCGGTGGCCACCACGCTGGTCGCCCCCGAGCGGCGCGGGCGGGCGCTGGCCACCGTGCTCGGCGGCATGACGGTGGCCACCGCCCTCGGGGTGCCGCTGGGCACCTGGGTCGGGCGCGCCGACTGGCGGATGACGATGTGGCTGGTCACCGCCCTGGGCCTGGCCGCCCTCGCCGGCCTGGCGGCGCTGCTGCGCGACCTGCCCGCCCCCGCCGCCGCCCCCACCCTCGCGGCGCGCCTGGCGCCGCTGGGCCGGCGCCGGGTGCTGGGCGCCGCCGCCACCACGCTGGTGTTCTTCCTCGCCTTCCAGAGCGTCTACATCTACCTGTCCACGGCGGTGTCCGGCGCCACCGGCGGCGACGCCGACCGGCTGAGCCTGGTCCTGCTGACCAGCGGCGTGATGTCGGTGGCCGGCAGCTGGCTGGGCGGGCGCCTGGTGGACCGCCTCGGGGTGCGGCGGGTGCTGCTGACCGGCTCGGCGGTGGCCGCGGCCGCGTTCACCGCGCTGCCCTGGCTGGGGCTCACCATGCCGGGGGCGCTGGCCTACGCGGCGGTGGTGCCGCTGGCCGGGTGGGCGGTGTCGGTGGCACTGCCGCACCGGCTGGCGTCGATCGACCCGGCCAACGCGCCGCTGCTGATCTCGCTGAACAGCAGCGCCCTGTACCTGGGGACGGCCGTCGGCGGCGTGGCCGGCTCGGCGGCGATCTCCGTGCTGGGCGGGCGCTGGTTCCCGTTCGCGGCGGCGGCGCTCGCGCTGGCCGCGTGCGCGGTCGCGGCGGCGACCACCCGCGACGAGCGGGCCGCCCGCGCCTCGGCCCCGGCCCCGCGGCAGGAGCCGGCCCGCGCCTGAGCGGACACCCGTACGGGAAGACGCCCGTACGGGAAGACGCCCGTGCCCCGGTCCGGCAG
>NZ_JBHVET010000878.1:0-3145 GCF_042802135.1 Kitasatospora sp. NPDC057512 | reverse complement strand
GCTCGGTCTCGGCGGCGGCCCGGGCGGCGGCGGCCTTGGCGTCCTTCGCCGCGCCGACGGCCTGGGCGGAGGCGGCCTTGGCCGCTTCGCTCTCGCGCGCGGCCGCGGCGGTCGCGTCCTGGGACTGCTGCACCAGCTGGGCGATCGAGGTGCGTTCGGCGTCGCGCGCCCGGGCCACGTGCTGGCCGACGCGCAGGAACTCGCGGACGTCGTCGATCGTGCCGTTGAGCGCGAGCCGGGCCGCGGCCTGGGTGTTGGGTCCGCCCGTGCTGAAGATCTTGACCAGCTGGACCCGGTCGTCGGCCTCCCGTGCCGGGTACTGGCCTTCGGTCAGGAACGCCTTCAGGTCCTCGGCCGAGCCCTGCAGGGCGGCGTCCGCGGCCTTGCGCACGCTCGCGCCGGCCCCGTTCTTCAGCTGCGCCGCCTGGACCTGCTGGTCCTTCAGCAGCGCGGCCCGGTAGCCGCCGTTCAGGAAGTTCTGCAGGTCCTGGGCGGTGCCCTGGAGCGCCTTCTGCCCTTCGGCCTGGACTCCGGGGCCGGCCAGCGCGTTGATCTGCGCCACCGCGACCTGGTCGTCCTTCACCTGCGCGACGGCCTGCTGGGTGTCCAGGAAGCGGCGCACGTCGGCGTCGCTTCCCAGGAGCGCAGCCTCGGCCAGGGCCCGGACGCCCGACCCGCCCGACTGCCAGAACGCGAGCACCCGCGACCGGTCGGACACCGGGGAGGCGGGTCCGTCCGCTCCGGCCGCGAAGGCCGGCGCGCCGCCCAACAGACCGGCGAACAGCGCGAGGGGCAGCAGACGCGCCGCCAGACGGTTCGCCGGCGCCCCTCGCGCCCTCCTCCCCCGCCTCCTCAGGAACACCGACTTGTCCACTCATGGCCCCCTTTTGATTGTTCCTTTGTCTACGCCTCTTCCGGGCGCGCGATGAGCGTATAGCGAACCTCCGGAGGAGCTCCGTGAATGCCGTCAAAAACCGTCGACCGCTGACCGGAATCGATGTGTCGAATTCCCGCGGCCATTTCGCATGCGGCCCGATTTGCCCCGCTCGCACCCCGGGCCGGGCGTTCGAATCAGCCGCCGGGCCGCAGGATCCCGCCAGCCCGGCGACCGTTTCCCGCCAGCGGCCGGGCGAGTAAAACTGTTTACACGTGCGGCACCGTCTTCTACGCTTTGTCATCGCCATACCCGGCCGTGACCTTCCGTCACGGCACCTCCGGGAACGAATCGGACGATCCCGGAGACACTCCATCGCCATGGCCGCAATTACGGCGGAACCCAAAAGAGGAAAATTCACGATGAAGACTCGTACACGGTGGGGTACCGCCGCAGCGGTCATCGCCGTCGCCGCCGCCACCGTCGGTGGCTCTTCGCTCGCCTCCGCCGACACCACACCGGGCGACACCCAAACGGCCCCGCCGGCCGTCGAGGACTTCGGCTACCCGGAGTCGTCGCCGTACCCCGAGCTCAAGCTGCTGCGCGGTGACGGGCACATCGTCGTCGCCGACTGCCACACCACCACGCAGATCAAGCTGTACAGCCGGGTCATCGGCACGGCCGGCCCCAGCGTGTGCTTCCGCGTCACCGGACCGACCGGGTACCTGTCGCTCGAACTCCCGCAGACCTTCATCGTCCAGACCACCGACTATCCGGTGAAGGCCCGCCTGACCACGAACGACGGCGCCAGCAGCACCGTCGACGTGCCGTCCAACTCGATGACGAACGTCGCCGAGGGGCTCGGCCAGAAGCCGGCCGCCCTCGTCGAACTCCGGGTCGGCTGACCTGGACGCACCGGGCGCCACACTCCCTCCCCGCCGCCTCCGAAGGCCGCGGGGAGGGACACCCATGACCGGGGCCGAGCCCGGCCACCCCACCGCCGGCCCGGCCGGTCAGCCCTTGCGGAGGGCCTGGCGGGTGCGGCGGGCGAGGCGGTGGGCGCGCTGGACGGCGACGAATGCGCTCATCGAACCGGCCTGGGTGAGCCGGTACTTGAGGCGCAGCTGGGGGCTGAGGCCCGCCTGGGCCTCGGGGCCGATGGCCCGGAGGAGGCGGGTGACGTGCTGCTGGTAGGCGGCGCGGTAGGCGCGGTCGCCGTCCGGGACGGCCCAGAAGAACATCGGGATCTCCTCGACCAGGCAGTTGCGGTCGTAGGCGCGCAGGTGTTCGGCGAAGGCGGGTTCGGGGCGGGCGAGCAGCCACTCGCGGACGAGTTCCATCGAGCGGACCCGGTCGACGACACCGCGCGGGTCGGTCTTCTTCTGGGTGATGGAGAGGTCGCCGTCCTCGCGCACCCGCCAGTGGTAGACCGGGTCGGCGAGCACGTCGACGCGTGCGGCGAGGAAGTGGTGCGGCACGCTGACCGGGGCGTCCTCGTACAGGATGCCCTCGGGGTACAACAGGCCGGCGCCGTCGAAGAAGGAGCGCCGGTAGACCTTGTTCCAGGCGGTGCGGTCGGTGACGAGGGCGGGGGTTTCGCCGATGTGGGTGCGCAGCCGGGTCTCGCGGAACGGGCGGCGGTGGGCGTGCGAGGGGCTGAGGCCGGTGGTGCGCAGCCGCAGGGCGTTGCCGGCGGCGAAGTCGGAGCCGGTCCCGTCGAGGGTGTCGATCATCAGCTGGTAGGCGTGCGGCGGCACGACGTCGTCGCTGTCGACGAAGGCCAGGTACTCGGTGCCGGGGGTGAGGTGGCGCCAGCCGGTGTTGCGGGCGGCGCCGAGGCCCTGGTTCCGCTGCTGGACCAGTCGGAAGCGCCGGTCCCGCTCGACGTACTCCTTGGCGATGACGGGGCCGCCGTCGGTCGAGCCGTCGTCGACCAGGACGCACTCGAAGTCCTCGAACGTCTGGGCCACGATCGAGTCCAGGCACTCCCCGAGGTAGCGCTCGACGTTGTAGATCGGGACGACGAGGGAGAGACGCGGGGCCATCGCACGGCCTTTCGCTCAGGACACGAGCGGACGGGCCGGGCGGCCGTCGACCGCCGGTCACCGACAGTGGCCCGAGCATACGGACCGTATGCGGCCCGTGGGCGAACGTCGGGTTGAATCGAGCGAGCGGAACGGTGCATCCACCGGTCCGCCGGGTCGCCGGCCGTGTCCGGCGTCAACCCGCCCGCGCGGGAGGCCCCTTGGGGCACAAGGGGAGGGCCCCGGC
>NZ_JBHVET010000877.1:0-3157 GCF_042802135.1 Kitasatospora sp. NPDC057512 | reverse complement strand
TTGGCCGTACCCCCGAGCGGGCAGCACCGGAATCCCACGTCCGCGCCACCGACGCGCCGCACCTGTCCGAACACCGGACCGGCATGGGTACCGCCCCACCGCCTACGAGTAGCTTTGGACGCATGGCTCCGACCTCCACCCCCCAGACGCCGTTCGGCCGGGTCCTGACCGCCATGGTCACCCCGTTCACCGCCGACGGCGCGCTCGACCTCGACGGCGCCCAGCGCCTCGCCACGCACCTCGTGGACTCCGGCAACGACGGCCTCGTCGTCAACGGCACCACCGGTGAGTCCCCGACCACCAGCGACGCCGAGAAGGCCCAGCTGGTCCGCGCCGTGGTCGAGGCGGTCGGGGACCGCGCCCACGTGGTGGCCGGCGTCGGCACCAACGACACCCACCACAGCGTCGAGCTGGCCCGCCAGGCGGAGGCGGCCGGGGCGAACGGCCTGCTGGTCGTCACGCCGTACTACAACAAGCCCCCGCAGGAGGGCCTGTACCGGCACTTCACCGCGGTCGCCGACGCCACCGGCCTGCCGGTCATGGCGTACGACATCCCGGGCCGCAGCGGGGTCGCGCTGAGCCACGAGACGCTGGTCCGCCTCGGCGAGCACCCGCGGATCGTCGCCAACAAGGACGCCAAGGGCGACCTGGGCGCCGCGGCCTGGGCCATCGCCCGCGCCGACCTCGCCTGGTACTCCGGCGACGACATCCTCAACCTGCCGCTGCTGTCCGTCGGAGCCGTCGGCGTGGTCAGCGTCGTCGGGCACGTGGTGGCGGGGGACCTGCGGGCGATGGTCGAGGCCTTCCTGGCGGGCGATGTGGTCAAGGCCACGAGCATCCACCAGCGCCTGCTGCCGGTGTTCAGCGGTATGTTCCGCACCCAGGGCGTGATCCTCGCCAAGGCCGCGCTGGAACTCCAGGGCCTGCCGGCCGGCCCGCTGCGACTGCCGCTGGTCGGAGCGACGCCCGAGGAGATCGAGCGATTGAAGCAGGATCTCGCCGCCGGCGGGGTACACCTTTAGCAGACACGGACGTGCGCGCCCCCGGCTCGCCGGACCTCCCCGGGTCCGCCGCTGGACCGGACCGTAGGCGCGAGAGCACAGACCCAGTAGGAAAACGACACTGAGTACGCGCGCCATATGTCTCCAGGGGGAGGACCCCGGGCATATGGCGTGCGTCGTGAGGAGAGTCTTTTGAGCCACCCGCACCCCGAGCTCGGCGCGCCCCCGGCACTGAAGGAGGGCGCACTCCGCATCACTCCGCTCGGCGGCCTCGGCGAGATCGGCCGCAACATGACGGTCCTCGAGTACGGCGACCGCATCCTGATCATCGACTGCGGCGTCCTCTTCCCCGAGGACGAGCAGCCCGGCGTGGACCTGATCCTCCCGGACTTCAGCTACATCCGGGACCGCCTCGACAAGGTCGACGGCATCGTCCTCACCCACGGGCACGAGGACCACATCGGCGCCGTCCCCTTCCTCCTGCGGGAGAACCCGGACATCCCGCTGATCGGCTCCAAGCTGACCCTGGCCCTGATCGAGGCCAAGCTCGCCGAGCACCGCATCCGGCCGTACGTGCTGGAGGTCAAGGAGGGCGAGCGCGAGCGCATCGGCCCCTTCGACTGCGAGTTCATCGCGGTCAACCACTCCATCCCCGACGCCCTGGCGGTCGCGGTCCGCACCCCCGCCGGCATGGTCGTGGCCACCGGTGACTTCAAGATGGACCAGCTCCCGCTGGACGGCCGCCTGACCGACCTGCCGACCTTCGCCAAGCTGGCGGAGGAGGGCATGGACCTGCTGCTGGTGGACTCCACCAACGCCGAGGTCCCGGGCTTCATCCCGCACGAGCGGGACATCTCGGCGGCACTGCGCAACGTCTTCGCGAACGCCGACAAGCGCATCATCGTGGCCTCCTTCGCGAGCCACGTGCACCGCATCCAGCAGGTGCTGGACGCCGCGCACGAGTACAAGCGCAAGGTCGCCTTCGT
Organism: Kitasatospora sp. NPDC057512; assembly: GCF_042802135.1. NCBI lineage: Bacteria > Bacillati > Actinomycetota > Actinomycetes > Kitasatosporales > Streptomycetaceae > Kitasatospora > Kitasatospora sp. NPDC057512. Next base: position 1,170 of record NZ_JBHVET010000877.1, on the reverse strand, counting down.
CGGCCGCTCGATGGTCCGCAACATGGGCATCGCCCGCGACCTCGGCTACCTGAAGGTCCCCGGCAACATGGTCGTGGACGTCAAGCAGCTGGACGACCTGCCGGACAAGGAGGTCGTGCTGATCTGCACCGGTTCGCAGGGCGAGCCGATGGCGGCGCTGTCCCGGATGGCCAACCGCGACCACCAGATCCGCATCGTCGAGGGCGACACCGTCGTCCTGGCCTCCTCGCTCATCCCGGGCAACGAGAACGCCGTCTACCGGGTGATCAACGGCCTGACCCGCTGGGGCGCCAAGGTCGTGCACAAGGGCAACGCCAAGGTGCACGTCTCCGGCCACGCCTCGGCCGGCGAGCTGCTCTACTTCTTCAACATCTGCAAGCCGCGCAACCTGATGCCGGTCCACGGCGAGTGGCGCCACCTGCGCGCGGCCGCCGAGCTGGGCATCGCCACCGGGGTGCCGCGCAACCGCGTGGTCATCGCCGAGGACGGCGTCTGCGTCGACCTGGAGAAGGGCGTCGCCCGGATCGTCGGCAAGGTGCAGGCCGGGTACGTCTACGTGGACGGCTCCTCGGTCGGCGACATCACCGAGGCCTCGCTCAAGGACCGCAAGATCCTCGGCGAGGAGGGCTTCATCTCGGTCTTCGTCGCGGTCGACTCGACCAACGGCAAGATCGTCGGCGGCCCGACCATCCAGGCCCGCGGCTCCGGCATCGACGACAACGCCTTCGGCCCGGTCGTCGCCAAGCTCCAGGAGGGCCTGGACCGCTCGGCGAGCGACGGCGTGCTGGAGCCCCGTCAGGTGCAGCAGCTGGTCCGCCGGACCATCGGCAAGTGGGTCGCGGACAACTACCGCCGCCGGCCGATGATCCTGCCGGTCGTCGTCGAGGTCTGACGCTTGCTCAACACCGGCTGAGGCCGGTTTGACGTGGGGCGACCCGGTGCGTAATGTTCTCCGGGTTGCCCCACGGGACGGCCCCTCGGAAACGGGCTCGAATTCGAATTCGAGAACGACCGGGGAAAACGGACCGAAAGACTCTGATAGAGTTCGGGAGCGCCGAAAGGCGAAAGCAAATCGGATGAATGAAACTCCGGAAAACGGAGCGGAAAACATCTGATAAGCTGGAAACACGAAAGAACGAAGCCCGGAGGGTCCGCTGGAAGGCGGTCCGA
>NZ_JBHVET010000876.1:0-3160 GCF_042802135.1 Kitasatospora sp. NPDC057512 | reverse complement strand
GTCCGGGCCCGGTGCCGGACCCGACCCGGGGCCCGCTGTGGGCGAGGTCACATCGCCCCTCCGGGCCCGTTTCTGACGCGGTTTGGGGCTCAGGGGGGTCGGTTATGGTGGGTGGGCCCAGACGGCGACGAGGGAACGATCTGGTCTATCTCGACGGGGTGCCATCGCGGTGCGCGAGTTCGGTCTGAAACGGTGGGTGCGGCGGTCCGGTCCGGAAGGCTCCGGCGAGGCGGCGGAAACCGGAAGGCCGAATTCCTGGACCCTTCCGGCGGCCTGCGTGGCGGCGGTGTCACTGGCGGTGTTCGCCTGGTTCCGGCACGCCCACGGGGCCACCATGGTCGACATGCTGGTCTACCGGGCCGAGGGCCAGGCGGTGGTCCGCGGCGAGGACCTGTACGCGATGCGGCTGCCCGGCTGGGACCTGCCGGCCACCTACCCGCCGTTCGCGGCGATGCTCTTCGTGCCGAGCACCTGGTTCGACGTGAGCACCCTGCGCGTCCTGGTGATGCTCCTCAACTACGCGCTGCTCGCCGCGGCCGTGCACCTGTCGCTCAAGCTGGCCGGCTGGCCGAAGCAGCACCGCGCGGCCGTGGTGGTCCTGGCCACCGGCCTCGGCGTCTGGCTGGAGCCGGTCTTCACCACCTTCCAGTACGGCCAGGTCAACCTCGGCATCCTCTGCCTGGTCCTGTGGGACCTGACCCGCCCGGACAGCCACCGCCTCAAGGGCGTGGGCATCGGCCTCGCCACCGCCATCAAGATCACCCCGGGCCTGTTCGCCGTCTACCTGTTCCTGACCGGCCGGGTCCGGGCCGCCCTGGTCTCGGCCGGCACCTTCCTGGCGGCCGGCCTGATCGGCTGGGCCCTCCTGCCCGACGCCTCGTACGGGTTCTGGACCACCTACCTCTGGGACCCGAGCCGGGTCGGCGTGACCGTCCTGGTGGACAACCAGTCGCTGCGCGGCGCCGTCTGCCGCCTGCTCGACGTCAACGACCCGGGCCTGGTCGGGGTCGTCGCCTCGGCGCTGGTCGCGGTGCTCGGGCTCGGGGTGGCGGTGCTGGCCGGCCGCTCGGCACGGGTGCTGCGGCGGGCCGACGCCTGGGGCGCGGTCTGCGCCGCGCTCACCGCGCTGCTGGTCTCGCCGATCAGCTGGACCCACCACTGGGTCTGGTGCGTCCCGCTGCTCGCCCTGCTGGCGGTGGAGGCCAGGACCAGGGCCCGGCAGGTGCTGTTCGGCCTGACCGCGGTGGTCTTCCTCTCCCACGTCATGTGGGCGGTGCCGCACCGGTGGGGCCGGGGCGTCGCCTGGTACTGGCAGCTGCCCGGCGCGATCTACCCGCCGATCGCGATCGCCGTCCTGGTCGTCCTGGGCGTGCGGCTGTACCGCGCCCGGCGGCAGGCCGTGGACGCCGCCGGCGGCGGGGCCCTGACCCTGCTGACCGCCAGGCTGGACCGCGACCCCGCGCTGACGAACCGGACCTGACGGACCGGACCCACGGACCCCAGACCGGACGGACCAGACCAGACGTGACCACCCAGACCGCACCCCCGCCGCCGGCCGCCGCCGGGCCCGCCGTCCGCCGGATGGCTGCGGCCGTCCTGCTCGGCCCCGCCCGGCGCACCGCGCTGCTCACCGCGCTCTGCTTCGCGGTGACCTGCGCCATCGGCCTGCAGGGCTGGACGTCCGTCTCGCTCGGCGGCTTCGACCTCGGCATCTTCGACCAGGGCGTGCGCGGCTACGCCCACTTCGGGCTGCCCGTCTCGACGCTGAAGAGCTTCCACCACGAGTTCCCGCCCGGCTTCTCGCTGCTGGGCGACCACTTCTCGCCGGTGCTGGCGCTGCTCGCGCCGCTGTACTGGATCTGGGACGACCCGCGCTCGCTGATCATCGGGCAGTCGCTGCTGTTCGCGGCCGGCGTGCCGCTGATCCGGCGGATCGCCGGGTACGCCTTCGCCGGCGCCGAGCCGCGCACCGCCCGCCGGGCCGCCGACCTGGCCGGCCTGGTCTACGGGCTCGGCTGGCCGCTGCTGGTCGCCGCCCGGGTGGGCTTCCACGAGGTCGCCTTCGCGGTGCCGCTGACCCTGCTGATGCTGGAGCGCGGGCTGGCCCGCCGGTACGGCACGGTGCTGCTCGCCGCCCTGCTGCTGTGCTGCACCAAGGAGGACCTCGGCCTGATGGTCGGGGCGTACGGGCTGGTGCTGCTGCTGCGCACCCGCCGCACCGACGACCGGGCGGGCCGCCGCACCGGCCTGGGACTGCTGCTGGGCGGGCCGGTCGCCTCGGCCGCCGCCATCGTCTGGCTGATCCCGGCGATGGGCGGGGAGCCGGGCTACTACTGGAACTACGGCTCGCTCGGCGAGGACGGCGGCGACGCGCTGCGCAACCTGCTGCACGACCCGTTCCTGCTGGTGCAGGCCGCCTTCGACCAGCCGCTCAAGCCGCTGCTGCTGCTGTGGCTGTTCGGCACCATGCTGCTGCTGCCGCTGCGTTCGGCCACCGTGCTGTGCGCGGTGCCGCTGCTGGCCGAGCGGATCCTGTCCAGCAACCCCAACCACTGGTCGATCGCCCGGCACTACGACTCGCTGCTGTGGCCGGTCCTGCTCACCGCCGCGATCGAGGTGCTGGGCCGGCTGAGCGCCGCCGGGCGGCCGGAGCCCAGCCTGCGGCGGGCCCGCCGGCTGGGCCTCGGCGCGGCCGGCATCGCGCTGATGGCGGCGGTGCCGATCGGGCTGGTGCCGCTGGTCCTGCCGTCCTCCTGGGCGCCCAAGCCGAGCGAGGCGGCGCTGGTCCGGGCGGCCGCGCTGATTCCGGACGGGGCGTCCGTCGAGGCGGACAACCAGATCGCGCCGCGGTTGACCGCCCGGACGGACGTGGTGCTGGTGGACGGCACGCCGCGCGGGCGCGAGTACGTGCTCACCCGGGGCGACAAGCGGTCCTTCCCGTTCAAGACGGACCAGGAGCAGGCCGAGCGGATCCGGCTGCTGCTGGCGCACGGCTACCGGCAGCTGTGGGCCGAGGACGGGGTCGTGCTGCTGCACCGGGAGGGCGACGAGCCGATTCCCGGCGAGCACGTGCCGGGGCCGGGCGGCAAGCCGGTCCAGGACGAGGTCCCGACCGACGTGGGGCACAACCTGTTCCGCGGCTGAGCGCGGGGCCCGGACA
>NZ_JBHVET010000875.1:0-3161 GCF_042802135.1 Kitasatospora sp. NPDC057512 | reverse complement strand
AGTCTCCTCCGCGCCCCGCGGCGCGTGCCCGGAGGAGCCCGCCGCCCCCGGCCCCGGGGGCCGTCCCGGGTCCGGGCCCGGGTACCGGTTCGGGCGGCGGCTCGGGCACCGGCTCGGGCGGCGGAACAATCACGGGCCGTGCGACGCTGTAGGGGCGAAGCGGCAACGCGGACGGCACCGGGGCGACGTACCCGGCACCCCGTCCGCCGTCGAACCGCCGTCACCGCGGCCCGACTTCTCGCCAGGCGAACACCGCCACCGCGGAAACTGCGCGAGAACCGCCCCGATACCGGGTATGAATGCAGGTGGACGGGTTCTTCGGCCCGTCCAGGGGCAGTATGTGCGACCGGCCGGAGGGGTTCCGGCGGCGGCGTCGGCGGCACGTGTTCGCCGATGGCGTAGCGGAATCCGGTGCATCCGGCCCACCTGTGGGAACACCGTTTCCCAACACCAGGTTGGGATTGGTGTCGGCTGGTCGCGCAGCATCTCGCTCCTCTACCGGGGAGTGAATCCGTGGGCCGCGCCGCTGAGCGGGACTAGCATGCGGAAGGACAGGGCGGGGACGGACCCCGAACTGCCCGACCGCTCTGAGGAGCGATAAACGATGTTCGAGAGGTTCACCGACCGCGCGCGGCGGGTTGTCGTCCTGGCTCAGGAAGAAGCCCGGATGCTCAACCACAACTACATCGGCACCGAGCACATCCTCCTGGGTCTGATCCACGAGGGCGAGGGCGTCGCCGCCAAGGCCCTGGAGAGCCTCGGGATTTCTCTTGAGGCCGTTCGCCAGCAGGTCGAGGAGATCATCGGCCAGGGCCAGCAGGCCCCGTCCGGTCACATTCCCTTCACCCCCCGGGCGAAGAAGGTCCTGGAGCTCTCGCTCCGCGAGGCCCTTCAGCTCGGCCACAACTACATCGGCACCGAGCACATCCTGCTCGGCCTGATCCGCGAGGGCGAGGGCGTCGCCGCCCAGGTCCTGGTGAAGCTGGGCGCCGACCTCAACCGGGTGCGCCAGCAGGTCATCCAGCTGCTCTCCGGCTACCAGACCGGCGGCGGCAAGGAGTCGGCCACGGCCGGCGGGCCCGCCGAGGGCACCCCGTCGACCTCCCTGGTCCTGGACCAGTTCGGCCGCAACCTCACCCAGGCCGCCCGCGAGGCCAAGCTCGACCCGGTCATCGGGCGCGAGAAGGAGATCGAGCGGGTCATGCAGGTGCTGTCCCGCCGCACCAAGAACAACCCGGTGCTGATCGGTGAGCCCGGCGTCGGCAAGACCGCCGTGGTCGAGGGCCTGGCCCAGGCGATCGTCAAGGGCGAGGTCCCGGAGACGCTCAAGGACAAGCAGCTCTACACGCTGGACCTGGGCGCCCTGGTGGCCGGCTCGCGCTACCGCGGTGACTTCGAGGAGCGCCTGAAGAAGGTGCTCAAGGAGATCCGCACCCGCGGCGACATCATCCTGTTCATCGACGAGCTGCACACCCTGGTCGGCGCGGGCGCCGCCGAGGGCGCCATCGACGCCGCCAGCATCCTCAAGCCGATGCTGGCCCGCGGCGAGCTGCAGACCATCGGTGCCACCACCCTGGACGAGTACCGCAAGCACCTGGAGAAGGACGCCGCGCTGGAGCGCCGCTTCCAGCCGATCCAGGTCGCCGAGCCCTCGCTGCCCCACACCATCGAGATCCTCAAGGGTCTGCGCGACCGCTACGAGGCCCACCACCGGGTCTCCATCACGGACTCCGCCCTGGTCGCCGCCGCCACCCTGGCCGACCGGTACATCTCGGACCGCTTCCTGCCGGACAAGGCGATCGACCTGATCGACGAGGCCGGCTCCCGAATGCGCATCCGCCGGATGACCGCGCCGCCGGACCTGCGCGAGTTCGACGAGAAGATCGCCGACGTGCGCCGCGAGAAGGAGAGCGCGATCGACGCGCAGGACTTCGAGAAGGCCGCGTCCCTGCGCGACGACGAGAAGCAGCTCCTGCAGGCCAAGGCCAAGCGCGAGAAGGAGTGGAAGGCCGGCGACATGGACGTCGTCGCGGAGGTCAACGAGGAGCTCATCGCCGAGGTCCTGGCCACCGCCACCGGCATCCCGGTCTTCAAGCTGACCGAGGAGGAGACGTCCCGCCTGCTGCGCATGGAGGACGAGCTGCACAAGCGCGTCATCGGCCAGAAGGACGCCATCAAGGCGCTCTCCCAGGCCATCCGGCGCACCCGTGCGGGCCTCAAGGACCCGAAGCGCCCCGGCGGTTCGTTCATCTTCGCCGGCCCGTCCGGTGTCGGTAAGACCGAGCTGTCCAAGACGCTGGCGGAGTTCCTGTTCGGCGACGAGGACGCGCTGATCGCGCTCGACATGTCCGAGTTCTCCGAGAAGCACACCGTCTCCCGGCTGTTCGGCTCCCCGCCCGGCTACGTGGGCTACGAGGAGGGCGGCCAGCTGACGGAGAAGGTCCGCCGCAAGCCGTTCTCGGTCGTCCTCTTCGACGAGGTCGAGAAGGCCCACCCGGACATCTTCAACTCGCTGCTGCAGATCCTGGAGGACGGTCGCCTGACCGACTCCCAGGGCCGCGTGGTCGACTTCAAGAACACCGTCATCATCATGACGACCAACCTCGGCACCCGGGACATCTCGAAGGGCTTCAACCTCGGCTTCGCGGCCGCGGGTGACACCCAGACCGGGTACGAGCGGATGAAGGCGAAGGTCGGCGAGGAGCTCAAGCAGCACTTCCGCCCCGAGTTCCTGAACCGTGTCGACGACATCGTGGTGTTCCACCAGCTGTCCGAGGAAGACATCATCCAGATCGTCGACCTCATGATCGACAAGGTGGATGAGCGACTCAAGGACAAGGACATGGGCCTGGAGCTCAGCGTCGAGGCCAAGAAGCTGCTGGCCAAGCGCGGCTACGACCCGATCCTGGGTGCCCGTCCGCTGCGCCGCACCATCCAGCGCGACATCGAGGACCACCTCTCCGAGAAGATCCTCTTCGGCGAGCTGCGGGCCGGCCACATCGTCGTCGTCGACGTCGAGGGCGAGGGCAAGGAAGCCAAGTTCACCTTCCGCGGCGAGGAGAAGTCGGCCGTCGCGGACACCCCGGCCGCGGTCGCCTCGTCCGGTCCGGACCTGACGAAGTAGCCCAACTTTTAACAGACAACTTCACAGCCACCGAGCC
>NZ_JBHVET010000874.1:0-3170 GCF_042802135.1 Kitasatospora sp. NPDC057512 | reverse complement strand
GACACCGCAGCGGGGGCGGGTCGACGGGTGGTATTTCCGTCGACCGGCCCCGGTCTCGCTGTGTAGGGTCCGGGGTAGTCACACGTCGTGGCACCAGCCCGGTTCCGGGCTGCTCCCCGAGGCCTTCCAGGTCGGCGAGACCTGTCATACATGTTCGTGGGAACACTCACCTTCGACCTGCTGCTGGGCGACGTCCACTCGCTCAAGGAGAAGCGTTCGATCGTGCGGCCCATCGTGGCCGAACTGCAGCGCAAGTACAGCGTGTGCGCTGCCGAGACCGGGAACCAGGACCTGCACCGCCGGGCCGAGATCGGCCTCGCGGTGGTCTCCGGCGAAGCCGGGTACGTCACCGAGGTCCTGGACAGCTGTGAGCGGTTGGTCGCCGGCCGCCCCGAGGTGCAACTCCTCTCCGCGAGGAGGCGCTACCACAACGACGACGACGAATGAGGACCGTGGAGCCGGCCGACGGAAGTCGCCGTTCTCACACGGATCAGGACCGAGAGCGCCCGCAAGGCCGGGCGCGGGCCGGTACTTTGGGGCGTGGGCCCCGACGGGTGCGCAGCTCGCCCGGGTACTGGCCCACTGCACGAGGAGGCAACGTGACCGACACCGCGAGGGCGCGCAAGCTCGCAGACCGCATCCAGGTGGTCGTCGCCCAGACCCTGGAGCGGCGGATCAAGGACCCCCGACTGGGGTTCGTGACCATCACCGACACCCGGGTGACCGGAGACCTGCGCGAGGCCACCGTCTTCTACACCGTCTTCGGTGACGAGACCGAGCGCGAGGCCACTGCGGCCGCGCTGGAGAGCGCCAAGGGCGTGATCCGCTCCGAGGTCGGCAAGATCGGGGTGCGCTTCACCCCGACGCTGACCTTCGTCGCGGACGCGCTGCCGGACAACGCCCGGAACATCGACGACCTGCTCGACCGGGCCCGCAGCTCGGACGCCGCCGTGCGCACCCGGGCCGCCGGGGCGAGCTACGCCGGCGAGGCGGACCCGTACCGGGTTCCGGCGGCCGAGCGTGACGACGAGGACGAGTAGTCATGGCGGGTGAGCCGGCGCAGGCCGCCTCGCGAGCCGGATCGACCACGGGGGCGTCCTCCACCAGCACGGTGGAGGGTGCCCTCGTGGCGCTTCCGGGCCCGCGCGCCGAGGAGAGCGGGTTCGAGCTGCTCTGGCAGCAGGTGGTGGCGGAGATCGGTCGGGCCCGTTCGATCGACCTGATCTGCCACATCTGCCCGGACGGCGACGCGCTGGGCTCCTCGCTGGCGGCGGCGCTGGCGCTGCGCGGGCTCGGCAAGCAGGTGCGGGTCTCCTTCGGCGACGACCCGCAGGTCGTGCCCGAGTCGCTGGCCTTCCTGCCCGGGCAGGAGCTGATCGTGCCGGCCGTCGAGGTGCCGGACGTGCCGGAACTGGTGCTCTGCTTCGACGTGGCCGCGGAGAGCAGGCTCGGTCTGCTGCACGCCAAGGCCTTCGCCGCGCCCGTCCTGGCGGTGTTCGACCACCACGCCTCCAACCCGGGCTTCGGCACCCACCAGCTGATCGATCCGACCGCGCCGGCCACCGCCGTGCTGGTCGACGAGCTGCTGCGCCGGCTCGGCGTGGAGCTGGACCAGGAGCTGGCCACCTGCCTCTACACCGGTGTCGCCACCGACACCGGCTCGTTCAAGTACCGGGCCACCACGCCCGCCACCCACGAGCTGGCCGCCCGGCTGCTGGCCACCGGCATCCGGCACGACCTGATCGCCCGGCAGCTGTGGGACACCTCCTCCTTCGGCTACCTCAAGGTGCTCGCGGGCGCGCTCGACCGGGCCGTCTACGAGCCGGAGGCGGCGGACGGGCTGGGCCTGGTGTGGACCTGGGTGCCGTACCAGGACCTCGCGCTGTTCAGCGTCACGGTCGAGGAGATCGAGGGGCTGATCGACATCCTGCGCCGCCCGGCCGAGGCCGAGGTGGCGCTGGTGCTCAAGCAGGACCCGGACGGCACGCTGCGCGGCTCCTCGCGTTCCAAGGGCGCGGTGGACGTCGCCGCGGCCTGCGCCGAACTGGGCGGCGGGGGGCACGTCTTCGCGGCCGGATTCAGCGTCCGGCAGGACGTGGCCGCGGTGGTCGAGCGGTTCCGGGGCGCCCTGCGACCGGTACGTTGATCATCTCTGCTGTTGTTGTTGAGAGAAAGAACCCGATGAAGCGCAAAGGCACCGGCCCGGACGGCCTGGTGATCGTCGACAAGCCCGAGGGCATCACGTCGCACGGGGTCGTCGCCAAGCTGCGGTGGCTGGCCGGGACCCGGAAGGTCGGGCACGCCGGCACCCTGGACCCGATGGCCACCGGCGTCCTGGTGATCGGGGTCGAGCGGGCCACCCGGCTGCTCGGCCACCTGATGCTCACCGCCAAGACCTACGAGGCGACCATCCGGCTCGGCCAGACCACCGTCACCGACGACCGCGAGGGCGAGGTCACCGCCTCGGCCCCGGCGGACGCGGTCACCCGGGAGGCGATCGACGCCGGGATCGCGGCGCTCACCGGCGAGATCATGCAGGTGCCGTCCAAGGTCAGCGCGATCAAGATCGACGGCAAGCGCTCGTACGCGCGGGTGCGCGAGGGCGAGGACTTCGAGATCGCGGCCCGGCCGACCACGATCCACTCCTTCACCGTGCACGGGCAGCGCGCGGCGGTCGCCGAGGACGGCACGCCGGTGATCGACCTGGACGTCACCGTCGAGTGCTCCTCCGGCACCTACATCCGGGCGCTGGCCCGGGACCTGGGCGCCGGGCTGGGCGTCGGCGGGCACCTGACCGCGCTGCGGCGCACCAGGGTCGGGCCGTACGGGGTGGAGTCGGCGCGCACCCTGGAGCAGCTGGAGGCCGACGTCACCGGCGAGTCCGCCAAGGGTCTCGAAGTGCTGCCGATCGGAGAGGCTGCGGCGGCCGCCTTCCCGCGCTGGGACCTGGACGAGGCCTCGGCGGAGAAGCTGTCGCACGGCGCCCGGCTGAAGGCGCCCGGGATGGGCGTGGACGGGCCGATCGCGGTGTTCGGGCCGGACGGGCGCTTCCTCGCGCTGGTCGAGGAGAAGGGCGGGCAGGCGAAGCCGGTCGCGGTCTTCGTCGGCTGACGTCCCCCGCTCTTCGGAGCCTGTTCGGAGCCCCCGTCGGGAATCGTCCCGACGGGGGC
>NZ_JBHVET010000873.1:0-3173 GCF_042802135.1 Kitasatospora sp. NPDC057512 | reverse complement strand
GCGCTACCGCTTCCACGACCTCGTCCGGCTGTACGCGCGCGAGCACGCCGAGGCCGCGGACGAGCCGGCCGCCCGCGCCGCCGCGCTCGGACGGGCCTTCGGCGCCTGGCTCTGGCTGGCCGAGCAGGCGGCCGACCAGGTGCCCGGGCCGTGCTTCGCGCCGATCCACGGGGCCGCGCCGCGCCACCCGATGCCGTCCGGCGTCGCGGCGGCGCTGCTGGACGACCCGATGGCCTGGTTCGACGCCGAGCAGCCCGCCCTGAACGCGAGCGCCCGGCAGGCCGCCGCGCTGCGCATGGTGCCGGTGGCCTGGGACCTCGCTGCCTGCCAGGAGAAGTACTGCGACGTGCGCGGCCTGTACGACGAGTGGCGCACCACCCACCTGGCCGTCCTCCAGGCCTGCCGGTCGGCCGGGGACGGCCTGGGCACCGCCGTGCTCACCCGCGGCCTGATCGAGGTGACGACCTGGACCACCCCGGCCGACGGCGCCGGGACGGCCGTCGACCTGGCGGACGGCGCCCAGACGATGGTCGCCCTGGAGGAGCGCGCGCGGCACCTGCGGCGCCTGTTCGAGCAGGTCGGGGAACCGCGCGGGACGGCCGACGCCCTCGTTCTGACGGCCTGGAGCCTGGTGGCCCAGGGCCGCGCGGAGGAGGCCCTGGAGGCCGGCCGGCACGCCCTGGACCTCGCCACCGCCCACGACCACCCGGGCGGCGAGGCCCGGGCGCACCAGATCATCGCCATCGCCCACGGGGAGACGGACCTCGACCGCACGATCGAGCACCTCACCGAGACGCTGCGGCTGGCGCGGCTGATCGGCAACACCCGCTTCGAGGCGACCGCGATCCAGTTCCTGGGAGCCGCCCACGGCCGGGCCGGTCAGGTGGAGCGGGGCGGCGAGCTGCTCCTGCGCTCGCTCGCCATGGCCCGCTCGCTCAAGGACCGCTACGTGGAGGCGTTCTCGCTGCTGTACCTGGCCACGCTGTACGCGGCCACCGGCGACGACCGCGCCCGGGAGACGGCCGAGGCCGCGCTGGCCATCGCCCGCCGCTTCGACCTGGGCCACCACCTCGCCCAGGCCCTCGGCATCCTCGGGGAGCTGGACCTGGCGGCGGGGGACCACGCCTCGGCCGTCGCCCACCTGGAGGAGTCCGTGCTGGTGTGGCGTGCCCGCGGCTGGCGCTCCTTCCTCGCGGAGGCGCTCCGGGCGCTCGGCCGGGCCTACGAGGCGGCCGGGCTGCCGGAGTCGGCCGCGCGGGTGCTCGCGGAGGCGCGGGAGCTGAGCGACGTCCGGTAGCGGCCCGGGCCCTTGTCGTACCGGCCGCCGGCCGATCCGTCAGTGATCGGTAAGCGATCGGTAAGCGCCCCTGCCTAGGCTCGATCCCCACGGCACGGGACAGGCGTACGCGCCTTTCCCGTACGCGCCGCATGGGCTGCCGGTCGGGTCCGCGCAGGGGACGGACCCGGCCGGAGGTGCGGTCGGCGCGACCGCGACATCCGTCGGCGTGCGACATCCGTCGGCCAGCGACATCCATCGGCCCGCGGGAGCCGTCCGGACCGCGACGTCCGTCGGCCCGCGGGATCCGTCGCCCGGGCCGGGGCTCGGGCCGGGGCTCGGGCGAGGGCGGCGTCGAGGAACGATCCCGACCGACCGTCATGGCGCCGCCCGGTCATGCTCCGGACGGCGGTCCTCCGATGCGTCCGGTTGGTCGTCCCACGTGCCGTTGCCCCTGTCCGGACCTCCCGCCGGAGCGTCCCGCTGACCAGGGGGTTCGGGCGTCACCGGCAGGAAATCCGTGACGTTCCGTAGCGCTTCCGATTGCCGCGTCCTCCCGGCCGGAGAAATCCTGTGGATGCCCGACCACCCGATTTCCTCCGATTCCTCCGAGGAGCCCCACGTGTCGTTCCCAGCCCGTCCGCAAACCCGTCCGTCCGCCTGGCCGGCGACCGTCGCGGCCTTTCTCTCCCTCTCCGGGATCTGGGCCGGAGCCGTGACGGCCGAGGCCGTTCCGACGCCGTCCGCCCCGCCGGTGGCCGCGAGTATCGCGGCCACCGGTCAGACGCCCGGCGCCTATTCGGACTGGACCTTCCACACCACCGACACCGTGACTGACGTCGACTTCCGCAACACCGTGGTCACCAGTCCGGGAGACGGCGACGTGTACTGGGCGCACCAGTTCACCTTTGACGGGAACGGTTCCTACACCGGCTTCCAGCTCGGCAAGCAGAACGACGGACAGTTCCTCTGGTCGACCTGGGCCGACCAGGACCTCCAGTTCAAGGACGGGACCGAGGGCTCGCACTGCTGGAACAACGAGGGTGAGGGCCAGCACCTGCAGTGCTCCAACAGCACCGTCAACCACGGCCGTCCCGTCACCGGGGACACCTACGCCTTCCACGTGGAGATCGACCCCGTGACCCACTGGGCGAAGGTCACCGTGAGCGACGAGACCGCCGGTACCAGCTTCGTCCTGGGCGAGGCCCTGCTGCCGAACTCCTCGAAGATCCAGCCGAGCTGGAACAGCTGGGTGGAGTACTTCGACTGGAACGACTCCCGGTACGTGTGCGACGACAACGCGTACGCCGAGAACCGGTGGGGCAGGATGACCGGCAACGGCGGCACCCTCACCGCCGAGAACACGGGAACGTCGACCAGTGGCACCTGTCAGGACATGGTCCGGCAGCAGAAGCAGGACGACGGGACGCTGATCACCGAGACCGGTCTCGGCCAGTCCGCCCGCTGGCCCCTGCGCTTCACCAACGGCGCCTGTCTGGACCGCGGCGGCGCCACCGGCGTGATCACCTACGGCTGTGCCCAATCGCCCAACGGCAACCAGCTGTTCGTCTTCGCCCGCGACGGCAGCATGCGCAGCGCCGAGGGCAACGAATGCCTGACCGCGCCGCCGTCCGTCGGCGGTCAGATCACCCCCGCCGCGTGTGACGGCTCGGCCGCGCAGCAGTGGACGTACGACGTGATGAACGAGGCCGTGGTGAACCCCGGCGGCTGGGCCATGACCTCCAGCACGTCCGGAGGCAGCGGCGACCCGGTGACCGCGCAGGTCTTCGACGGGCGCGCCGAGCAGACGATCACGCCCTACGAGGTGTGACGGACTGCCAGGTGTCAACGCCCTACGAGCTGTCAGCGCCCTACGAGCCGTCAACGCCCCACGGGG
>NZ_JBHVET010000872.1:0-3175 GCF_042802135.1 Kitasatospora sp. NPDC057512 | reverse complement strand
GAGTCCTTGCCGGAGCGGTCAGAACCCCGGGCCCTCGAAACCGCCGCCGGCGCCGACGCCCCCGGTGCAACCGCCGCCGTAGCCGCCACTACTGCCGTAGACGCCACCGGAGTAGCCGCCGGCGCCGCCCGACACGCCACCGGAGACCACCCCGTCGCCCTTGGCGACCGCCAGGGTGACGGTGATCCTGTTCCCGTCGAGCACCTGCCCGTTCAGCTCCGCGATCGCCGCCTCGGCCTCGCCGGAATTGCTGTAGGTGACGAAGCCGTTGCCCTTCGAGACCCCGGTGTCGCGGTCTCGCATGATGATGGCGTCGAGTACCTGGCCGTAGCTGGAGAACGCTTCCCGCAGCGCCTCGTCGGTGGTGGCCGTGGAGAGGTTTCCGACGGCGACCTTCTGGGCCATGGGCGTACTCCTCGAATCAGGGATATGGATCTGACGTATCGTCAGAATGCTGCCACGGCAGGACACCCGGGCGCGGCCGAACCACGGGGATTCGGCCGCCGCACCGAAGCCGACCTTCCCCCCGCCCTGCTCGACACGGACGCGGGGTGCGGATTCCGGCCGTTTCGGTGATCGGCCTGCCAACGGACGGACGGTGGCAGAGACTTGGCCACCGGACCGGGCGCCCGACCAGCCTGACTCCGATGAACGTCAATTCGCGTGATCCACAAGGTCATTGAAGAGACAGGAGTTTCCGGATGGCTGGTTCATCCGCCCCTCGCACGGCCGCCCTCGCCGCCGCGGCGACGGCCGCCGCCCTGGTCCTCGGCCCGGTACCCGCCGCAACGGCCGACCCGGGCCCGCCGCTCCCGACCCCCTATCTCCTACCGCTGCCCGCCAACGCCGGCCCGCTCAGCACCGCGTCCAGCCTGAACAACGCGGGCGACCTCCTCGGCGAGTGCTACCTGAACATCCCCGGCCGGTTCGCCCCGCGCGCCCTCCGCTGGAACACCGGCACCCTCGGCCTCACCGCCCTGGAACCGCTGCCCGGCGAGACCGGTACCCGCCCGGGCGCCATGAACGAGGCGGGCATCGCGGTCGGGGTCTCCTTCGCGTCGCTGACCGACAACCACCCGGTCCGCTGGGCCCTCGACGGCACCCCGACCGCCCTGGAACTGCCGGCCGGAGCCCGGGGCGGCGGCGCGTCCGGGATCAACAACGCCGGTGTCGCGATCGGCAGTTCGTACGACGCGGTGTTCCGCCCCGTGCCCGTGAAGTGGCGGGCCGACGGCACCCGGGTCGCCCTGCCCCTGCTGGACGGCGACGACACCGGCTCGACCACGGCCGTCAACGACGCGGGCTTCGTCATCGGCTGGTCCGAACGGCGCCTCAGCGGCGAACCCCGGACGCGTACGGTGGTCTGGAGCCCGTCGGGCACCGTGACCGAACTGCCGCCCCCACCGGGGATCGACGTGGTCGGGGCCCGCCGGATCACCAACTCCGGCGTGATCCTCGGCAGCGGACGGCGCGAGGGGGGCACCGAGCTCGACCGGCTGGTGGTCTGGGCGGCGGACGGCACCGTCCGGGACATCGGCGAGGGCCGGCCGAGCTCGATCACCGACACCGGCACCGTCGTCGGGGCGGCCTTCGGCGCCGCCCGCCCCCTGCAGGCCGCGTACTGGCGGCCGGACGGCACCCGGACCCTGCTCGACGGTCCGGCGGGCCGGCAGACCACGGCGAACGCGATCAACAGCGCGGGCACCGCCGTCGGCACCGCGACGAGTTCGGACTGGTACCACGGCACGGCACTGCTGTGGAAGGGCGACGGGACGGCCGTGCCGCTCCCGCCGTCCCCGCTCAGCCCGTACGCCTCGGCCTCCGTCATCAACGAGTCCGGGGTGATCGCCGGGCACGCCACCGTGCCCGGCGAGCAGTCGCTGCCGCGCGCGATGGTCTGGAAGCCCTGATGACCCCGACCCGAAGTCCCCTCGACGAGACAGGAGTTCTCCGCATGACCGGTTCACGCACCCCTCGTACGGCCGCCCTCGCCGCCACCGCGACGGCCGTCGCCCTGCTCCTCGGCCCGATACCCGCGGCGGCTGCCGCTCCCGCCCACTACCTGGCCTCCCCGCAGTTCCTCCCGACCCCGCCGGACACCGCCTACAGCACGGTGTGGGGTCTGAGCCGCGACGGCGCCGTCGTCGGCGAGTACTACGCGAGGACTCCCGGCCAGTCCGGTCCGCGTGCCATCCGCTGGAGTCCCGACCACCTCGGCTACACCGTCCTGGCGCCACTGCCCGGCGACCTGTCCAGCCGCCCGGTCGGGCACAACGACACGGGCACCGTGGTCGGGCTCTCCTTCGTGTCGCTGAGCGACAACCACCCGGTCCGCTGGGCCCCGGACGGCACCCCGACCGCGCTGGAGCTGCCGGCCGGGGTCCGCGGCGGCGGCGCGGCCGCGGTCAACGACGCGGGCGTCGTGGTGGGCGGCTCGTACGACGAGATCTACCAGCCCAAGCCCTTGAAGTGGCGGGCCGACGGCACCCGGGTCGACCTGCCGCTGCTGCCCGGCGACACCATGGGCTCGACCGCCTCCATCACCAACGCGGGCGTCGTCGCCGGCTTCTCCGAGCGGCGCCTCGCCGACGGCCGCTACCAGGAGACCCCGGTGCTCTGGAGCCCGGCGGGCACGGTGGCCGCGCTCCCGCTCCCGCCGGGCGTCGACGGGGCCCGGGTGGACGACATGACCGACGACGGCGTGGTGCTCGGCCACGGGCGGCGCGCCGGCGGCACGGAGTTCGACCGGGTGCTGGTCTGGACGGCCGACGGCACCGTCCGCGACGCCGGCTACGGCCGGACACGGGCCGTCAACAGCGCCGGCACCGCCGTCGGGGCCACCTTCGACGCCAACCGCTCCACCCTCGCCGCCCGCTGGAACCCGGACGGCACCCGGACCCTCCTCGGCGGCCCGGCGGGCCGGCAGAGCGAGGCGATGGCGGTCAACGGCGCGGGCACCGCCGTCGGCACCGCCCAGGGCCCGGACTGGACCCGCGGCACCGCCCTGCTGTGGCAGCCCGACGGGACGACCGTCACCCTTCCGCCGTCCCCGCTCAGCCCGTACGCCGAGGCCCGGTACATCAACGACGCCGGACTGGTCGCCGGTCACGCCGTCGAGCTGAACGCGGCGGGCGAGCCGATCGCGTCCCACCCCGTCGTCTGGAAGCCCTGACGC
>NZ_JBHVET010000871.1:0-3180 GCF_042802135.1 Kitasatospora sp. NPDC057512 | reverse complement strand
ACCGCCGCCGCAGTGGCAGGACGCCGGCCCGGTCACAGCCCGCGGTGCGTTTGAAGAAGGCACCACCCTGACGCTGCCGCGAGGTCGACCGGCCGTTCCCATGCACCCACCCGGAGAGGAACCCCCATGGCCCGGGCCCCCAGGCCCTCGGAACTGGCGCGGCAGGCGTGGGCAGCGAACCGGCCACTGGCCGGCACCGCCGCCCTGATGGCCCTCATGCTGGCCATCGCCCTGGTCGGCCTGATCGCCGATCCCCGGTCGATCACCGGGCAGCCCGCCTGGGCGAAACCGGCCCGCTTCGCGCTCTCGATCGCCCTCTACTCCCTCACCCTGCTGTGGCTGCTCACCTTCGTCCGCGGCCACGACCGCCTCGTCCGGGTCGTCTCCCGGGTGACGGCCGTGTCGCTGACCATCGAGATGGGCCTGATCGCCGCCGCGGCGGCGGCCGGGACGACCAGCCACTTCAACTTCGCCACCCCGACGGCGACGGCGGTATGGATGACGATGGCCGCCTTCATCGTCGCCACCTGGGCGATGGCCCTGGCGGTCGTCGTACTGCTGCTGCGTCAGCGGGTACGGCCGCCGGTGTTCGCGTGGGGGCTGCGGTGGGGCATGGGGGTGAGTGCCCTCGGCATGGCCGTCGCGTTCCTGATGACGCTGCCCACCTCCCTGCAACGCGCCGCCGCCAGGCAGGGCCACGGCCTGCCCGTCGTCGGCGCGCACACCGTCGGGCTCGCCGACGGCGGCCCGGGACTGCCCGTCACCGACTGGAGCACCCTCGGGGGCGACCTGCGGATCCCCCACTTCCTCGGCCTCCACGCGCTCCAGGTGCTGCCGCTGATCGGCTTCCTCCTCGCCGGCCGGCCGCGCGGGCTGCCCGAGCGCCACCGGGTCGCGCTGATGTGGATCGCCGGGCTCGCCTACCTGGGGGTGGTGGTCCTGCTGCTCTGGCAGGCGCTGCGCGGCCAACCGGTCACCGCCCCGGATACGGCGACGGTGGCCGCGCTACTCGCGCTCGGAGCCGTCGCGGGCGCGGCCGTCCTCGCGGTCCTCCGCCACGCCCGCCGCGCGGAGGGCCGGTAACCGGAGGGCCGGTAGACGGAACGGCCGGTACGAGGCGGCCGCCATTCGAACCAAATCCCTGTCGCACGGGTCTGCCCCGAGGCCTCCGATTGGCACGAATGCAGGCCGGGATCAGTAGGCGATCCCGCGAACAAGGGAGAAGCGAGGACATGAAGAACCTCTGGGTCACAACGGCTTCCGTCTGCGCACTTGCAGGCGCTTTCGCGGGCACGGCGTCGGCCCACGTCCCGCCCGCCGCCTCGGGCAGCAGGGGCGTCGTCCCCGGCGACCCCGAACTGCGCCCGCTGACGTGCGAGAACGGCCACATCTTCTACGGCTGGGACGGCGCCCCCCGCACGTCGTCCGACTTCGTCGGCCTCTACGACACGAAGCCCGACCCGAACGACACGAGCAGGAATCGCCTCGCCTACTCCTTCGTCTCCTCCGGCGGCACCGTCCGGCACTCGTTCGACTCCGAGTACCAGAGCGGCACCGGCCTGTGGGCCGCGTACTGGACCCACGACACGGACTCGGAGACGTACGTGATCGTCAGCGAGGAAGGCCCGAGCAGCAAGTTCTGCAGCTGAGCCCTCTCGGCACCGGCCGGTCGACCGTCGAGCCGACCGGCCGTCACCCGTGGCGGGCCGAGAGGACCGGCCGGCCAAGGCATTCGACCACCGCAGGAAGGAAGGCGAGGCAGATGAGGAACCCCTGGGTCGTGGCAGCCGCCGCGTTCGCACTTGCGGGCACCATCGCGAGCACCGCGTCGGCGGCCCCCTCGGACCGGAAGGCCCATGTCCGCAGCGGCCCCGAGGTGCGCCCGCTGAGGTGCGAGAACGGCCGGATCCACTTCGGCTGGGACGGCGCCACCTACGACTGGACCGACTTCATCACCCTCACCCGCGGCAAGCCCGACCCGGACTCCACCGCGAACCGCGTCGCCTTCCACTACGTCACGTCCGAGGACGGCGCGGACGTCCGGCACTCCTTCGGCTCCGGGCTCCAGAGCGG
Source organism: Kitasatospora sp. NPDC057512 (assembly GCF_042802135.1). Taxonomy (NCBI): domain Bacteria; kingdom Bacillati; phylum Actinomycetota; class Actinomycetes; order Kitasatosporales; family Streptomycetaceae; genus Kitasatospora; species Kitasatospora sp. NPDC057512. The sequence continues at coordinate 1,107 of NZ_JBHVET010000871.1, read as the reverse complement.
CACCGGCCTGTGGACCGCGTACTGGACCTACGACGCGGACCTGAACAAGGACGTGATCGTCAGCGAGGCCGGCCCGGAGGACAAGTTCTGCACGTGACCCCGCGGTGCCGGCCTCAACCGCCGAGGCCGGCCTCCCCCACCGGCCGCGCGGACTGCACCGGGTACGGGAAGCTGGCGGCCCCACGGCCCGGTTCGAGGGTGACGGCGAGGCCGCCGTACGCGGGCGTTTCGTAGAAGCACCAGGTGACGTGGCTGGCGTTGACCGCGCTCTCGACGGGCGGCTCGATCAGCAGCCGCGGCAGCCGGATGTGCACGAGCAGGCCGTGGAAGTCGAGTTCGGTGAACGCGCACACCGTACGGCTCCGGGGCCGGGCGAGTTGCCGGGGCACGGACGGCGTGCCCGCCGCCGGGATCACGGCCGCGCTCGCGATGGCGGCGGCGGTCAGCGAGACGGCCGCCCGCCTCGGCACGGACCACTCCAACGCCAACTCCCTTCCGATGCACCGGTGATCGGCGGTCTCGCCGCTCGGGAGGGGGATCCCACCCCGGAGGGGAGGGGTAAACGGCGCCGGGGAAAGTCGTAAGTACACACACCGGGCGGCGTGGTGGCGAGTCTGTCATTCGGCTATGGGGAAGGGGCCCGGCGGCCAGACCGCCGAGCCCTTTGTCGGTCACCGCCCGGGCGCACCCGGCCCGGCGGCTCCCGCGTCAGCCCGGGAGCTGGCCGCTGCAGTTGACCAGCCAGGCACCGAGCTCCGGGGAGTGGTCGCCGCCGTGGTTCGAGGCGTTGTAGGCCCAGCTGACCGCGTTCTTGATGGAACCGCCGGTGGCCGGGCCGACGACGCCGTCCGGGCTCAGGCTGTGGCCGCTCTGGTAGTGCACGACGGCGTTGTAGGTGAGGCCGCCGAAGTCGTTGTCGACCTTGAGACCGGCGCTGTCCACGTAGTTGAGGCCCTGCTGGAGGCAGCCGACGGCGGAGCCGTAGCTGCCCTTCGCGAGGGTGCTCGCGGCGCTGGCGGAACCGGCGGTCAGGGCGACGACGGCAGTCGCGCCGACGGCCAGGGCGGCGGCGCGGCGGGTCCAGGTGTTGATGCGCAATGTACGGCC
>NZ_JBHVET010000870.1:0-3183 GCF_042802135.1 Kitasatospora sp. NPDC057512 | reverse complement strand
GCGCAAGGGGATCAAGCGGCTGGACCGGCCGTCGGAGCAGGGCGCCTGACGCTCCCGAAGCGCGCCGCCCGTGCCTGTGCCTGTGCCCGCCGCCCGTGCCCGTCGCCCGTGCCTGTGCCCGTGCCCGTCGCGCCCCCGGTTCGACAGGGGCGCGGGCCGGGCCACTTCGGCCAGATGTGGTCCAGACCACGTGGGACGAATCGGGGCATCCCGGGCTGCTCCGGGCGCGAAGTGGCTTGAACTGTAATGGTTTTGCTCCACTCCTGTCACGACCTGGGCATAATCGCGCACATGACGATCAGCCGTGCGAACGTGAGCGCGATTGCCGAGGACCTGTACGTGTGGCTCCCGCCGAAGCGGGGGTGGGGCCTGGCCAACTGTGGGCTGCTGGCCTCGGAGACCACCGCGCTCTGGATCGACACGCCGTACGACCCCTCGATGGCCGGGGAGTTCCTCGCCGCGAGCCGGCGGCTGCTGCCGGACGGGGTCGGGGTCGACCGGGTGGTCGTCACCCACGCCAACGGGGACCACCTGTGGGGCGCCGGGGTGCTGCCGGACGCCGAGGTGATCGCCACCCGCGAGGCGCTGGAGCACATCCACTGGGAGCCCACGCCGCAGCAACAGCACGCGCTGGTCACCAACAGCGACCCGGACTCGCCGCTCGGCGGCTACCTGAAGGAGCACTTCGGCCGGTTTGACTGGTCCAGCACCGAGCCGGTGCGCCCCGACACCGTCTTCACCGGCGAGCTGGAACTGACCGTCGGCCGCTACCCGGTGCGGATCACCAGCCTGCCCGCCGCCCACACCGGCGGCGACCTGCTCGTCCACCTCCCGCACCAGCGCGCGGTGTTCACCGGTGACGTGATCTTCTCCTCGACGCCCGAGCAGCCCGGCGACCACCCCTCGCACTGGGCCGGACCGCTGGAGAACGTCATCGGCGCCTGCGAGCAGGCCCTGGCCACCGGCGCCGAGATCTTCGTCCCCGGCCACGGCCCGGTGCTCGACCGTGACGGCGTCCGCGAGCACATCGGCTACCTCGCCTACGTCCGCGAGCGCGCCCACGCCCTGCACGCCGCCGGGATACCCGCGCTGGACGCCGCCCGGCGGGTGATAGCCGAGCAGCGCCACCCCGAACTCGGCCTGCCCGAGCGGCTGGTGATCACCGTCGCGGCCGAGTACCGGCACCTGGACGGCTCGGCGGCCCCGGGCGCCCTGGAGGCCCTGGGCCAGGTCGCCCTGGTGGCGCGGGAACTGGCCGAGGACGAGGCCCGCGCCCAGCGCCCGCGCACCGCCCGGCCCTGATCCCGCCCGGCCCCGATCCCGTCCGGCCGGGCACCGTCCGGCCCTGACCCCGTCCGGGCCCGCCGCCCGGTCGTCCCGGCCGCACCACCCGGTCCACCCCGCAAGCACCCCCGAGGACTTCGATGACGCAGATCGCGCTGATCGTCCTGGCGCTGGTCGCCGCCGCGGCCGCGGCCGTGCTCGCCCGCGGCCGGGCCGTCGCCGTCACCCGGGCGACGGCCGCCGAGACCGCGCTCGGCCGGGGCGAGGAGCGCGCCCGGACCGCCGAGGGCCGGCTCGCCCGCGCGGAGCAGCAGCAGCGCGACGCGCAGGAGGCCGCCCGGCGCTCCGCCGAGGAGGCCCGGCGGGCGGAGGAGCGCACCCGGGCCGCCGAGGACAGCGTCCGCGAGGCGCAGGAGGCGGCCCGGCAGGCGCAGGACACCGTCCGGGACGCCATGCAGCAGGGCTCCGCCGCGACCGCCCGGGCCGAGCAGGCCGAGCGCGCGCTCGCCGAGGCCGAGGCGCGCGGCACCGCGCTGCTCGCCGAGATCGGCCACCTCGCCCAGGAGCGGGTCGCCGCCACCGCCGTACGGCTCACCCACGGCAACGCCCCGCTGGTCGGCCCGCTGGACCCGCAGGCCGTCGGCCCCGAGGCGGTCCGGGCGCTGCAGGGCGTCCTGGACGCCGCCCAGGCCGCCCTCGCCGACGAGCGCGAGCGGGTGGACGCCGCCGCCCGCGCCGCCATGCGCGGCGCCACCTCCCGGATCCAGACCCTGCTGTACCAGATCCAGAGCCTGGTCCAGCAGCTCCAGCACGAGAACGACGACCCCCGGCTGCTGGAGGTCGACTTCCGCAACGAGGTCGCGCTGCGCCGGATCCAGACCGTCGCGGTGCTCTGCGAGGCCTGGCCGGGACTGGCCCGCACCGACTCGCCGCTCGCCGAGGTGGTCGTCGGCGCGCTCTCCCGGGTGCCCGGCTACGCCCGGATCAAGGTCGCCAACCACCTGCGCGAGCAGCGCCTCGCCGTGGTCGCCCGGGCCGCCGAGCCGATCGCCGTCACCATCGCCGAGCTGCTCGCCAACGCCACCGCCTGCTCCCACCCGGAGACCGACGTCCCGGTCACCGTCCAGCAGGGCGGCCGCGGCGCGCTGGTGATCATCGACGACAGCGGCATCGGCATGGACGAGGACCAGCTGCGCCGCGCCCGCCGGCTGCTGGCCGGCCCGCCCGACATGCTGCTCACCGAGCTCGGCAACCCGCCCAAGACCGGCTTCGCGGTGATCGGCAAGCTGGCCCGCCAGTACGGCTTCTCCTGTCACATCGAGCCCTCGCCGTACGGCGGCATGCGGACCATCCTGCGCATCCCGGCCGCGCTGGTGACCGTCGTGGACGACGAGCAGCCGCTGTCGGTGCTCACCCCGCTGCCGCTGCGGGCCGGCTCCGGACCGGCCCCGGCGCCCACCGTCGCGGCCGTCCCGCCGATGCGCGACGCGGACGAGCAGGACGGCCCGCAGCTCGCCGACCGCCACAACCGGACGGGCCCGCACCCGGCCCCGGCCATCCGCGTGGTGCCCGATCCGGTCGCGGACGGCCCGGTCGCCGAAGACCCGGCCGCGGACGGTCCGGCGGGGGAGGGCCGGGCCGGCGCGTCCGTCCCGGCCGAGCCCGGCCCGGACGCCCCCGCGGCCGACGACGGCACCGGCCTGCCGACCCGGCGCCGCCGCCGTCCGCTGGCCGCCGAGCAGCCGGCCGTCGTACGGCCGACGGCCGCCAGGCCCGCCCCCGCCCGCGCCGCCGCCCGCACCCCAGAGCAGGCCGCCGCCCACTGGCAGGCGCAGCCGCAGGGCACCGACTCCGCCCGGGCCGCCCAGGCCCGGGCCGCGCCCGAGGAGGCCGCCGGTG
>NZ_JBHVET010000869.1:0-3189 GCF_042802135.1 Kitasatospora sp. NPDC057512 | reverse complement strand
GGTGGTGTCCGCCCGTCCGCGCCGACGTGGACGGGTCAGTTCTCGACGCGGCCGACCAGCTCGTAGCCGGCCTCGTCGACGGCGGCGGCCACGTCGGAGTCGGCGAGCGGCAGGGTGCTGCCGACGGTGACCCGGCCGGTGGCGAGGTCCACGGCGACGTCCTCGACGCCGTCGAGCTTCTTCAACTCGGCGGTCACCGAGGAGACGCAGTGGCCGCAGGTCATGCCCTTCACCTGGAAGACCGAGGTCCGGCCGGACTCGGCGGCCGGGGCCGCGCCGGCGCCGGTGCCGCACGAGCCGCAGCAGGAGGTGGCCTCGGCGGCGGACTCGACGGTGACGGTGGTCTCGCTCATGGGTGTGCTCCTGTCGTGGTGCCCGGCGCCGTCCGGACTGCCCGGGCGGCTGCTTCGTTTCGAACATACCATACCCCCCTAGGGTAATTACCAGAGCCGCCGGGACACTTTCCGCCGCCCGGCCGAGGCTCTCAACGGCCCGCTGTGACAGTCCTGTTGCGGGTGCCGGGGCAGGGTGGAGGAGCTCCCCCGCATCCCCGGACGACCCGACCCCACCACCTGAGGTGAACCCATGGACCACACCACCCGGCGCGCCCCGCGCGGCCTGCGCGAGACCCTCGCGGCCGGCGAGCGGACCTACTCCTTCGAGTTCTTCCCCGCCAAGGACGAGGCCGGCGAACGCGCCCTGTGGGCGGCGATCCGGCGGGTGGAGGCGGTCGCGCCGACCTTCGTCTCGGTCACCTACGGCGCCGGCGGCTCCTCGCGCGACCGCACCATCGGCACCACCGAACTGATCGCCGCGCAGACCACCCTGCGCCCGGTGGCCCACCTCACCGCCGTCGGCCACTCCACCGCCGAACTCCAGGCCGTCCTACGGCGCTACGCCGACGTCGGCATCCGCGACGTCCTCGCCCTGCGCGGCGACCCGCCGGGCAACCCCAACGGCCGCTGGGAGCCCCACCCGCAGGGCGTGCGGTACGCGGCCGAACTGGTCCGACTCGTCAAGGAGTGCGGCGCGTTCACCGTCGGCGTCGCCGCCTTCCCCGAGCGCCACCCGCGCTCGGCCGACTGGGACGACGACATCCGGCACTTCGTCGCCAAGTGCCGGGCCGGCGCCGACTACGCCGTCACCCAGATGTTCTTCGACGTCGAGCACTACCTGCGGCTGCGCGACCGGCTGGCCGCGGCCGGCTGCGCGACCCCGGTCATCCCCGAGATCATGCCCGCCACCGACGTACGCCAGATCGCCCGCTTCGCCGAACTCAGCGGCGCCTCCTTCCCGTCCGGACTGGCCCGACGGCTGGAGGCGGCCCGCGACGACCGGGCGACGGCCCACCGCATCGGCGTCGACCATGCCACCACAATGGCCGAACGTCTCCTCCACGAGGGCGCGCCCGGCCTCCACTACATCACCCTGAACCGCTCCACCGCCGCCCTGGAGATCCACCGCAACCTCGCCCTCACCACCCCGACCCCCCGCCCGCTGGCACCCACCGCGGCCTGAGCCCGAGGCACCCCACCCCGTCGACTGATCGGCGCCGGCCTCCTCGTCCGAGGAGACCGGCGCCGGAAAGGCCCGTCGGTGTCCGCGCCTACAGCAGCAGGGTGTTGAAGGACTTGCCCGGCCGGTCGAGGCTGTGGCCCCAGTGGCGGCCGGCGGTGTCGAGGATCCTGAGCAGGGTGGCACGGTCCTCGGGGTGGTCCCGCAGCATCAGCGCCGACCGTTCGATGACGAGCAGGTAGTGGTCGGCGGGCACCCAGGCCAGGTCGCGCACGCAGTCCGCGAGGGCGTCCCAGTTCCAGCCGAAGTAGGCCGGGAGACGGAGGTGGATGCTCAGCTGCTCGAAGAGCCGCTGCTCGTCGCCGAGTTCGGCGCCGTCGAGGCGGGCGACGAAGGTGGTGCCGGAGGACGGCAGGAGGTCGGGTCCGGAGGGCCGGGTGTCCGCTCCGAGGTGGTGGACCCAGGGGGCCTCGCCGGTCCAGTACACGGTCATGTTCGTCCGATTCGACAGCAGGTTCAGCGGGGGAGCGGGACAGGGCGACGGTAGGGCTTCAGGGCTTGGGGTGCAGGACGGCCTCGGCGAGCTCCCGTACGCGGTCCATGGTGATGCCCGTGCGTTGTTCGACCGCGAGCGGGTGGCCGGTCGGCTCCAGTTCGATGAAGGGGCGCTCGCCCACGGGACGCGTGTGGACCATGGTCTTCAGGTTGATCGTCGACGGAGAGTACGGGAGCAGGTCGGTCGACAACCAGCCGAAGTACGCGGGCTCCGACTCGCGGCCGGGGGTCTCCCACAGCTCGCTCGCCCGCTCGAACTTCTTCTCGCTGAGCGAGACCCAGACGCCCCAGGAGAAGACGTCGTCCCGGCCGATGACGGGCAGCTCGATCAGTCCTCGCACGAAGAAGGCTTCGCCCTGGATCACGCACTGGTCGGACGAGAGGAGGCAGTCCCGCACCTGTTCCATGTCCGGCTGCCAGTAGGCGGGCGCAGAGCTGGAGAAGTTCATGGGTGTCTCTGCGTGACGTTCGCCGCAGCAGGTGCAGGTGAATCCAAGATCGGCCGACATGCGGCAGAGACTACAGATCCGCTCCCACGCGTTGGTGGCCGGACCCGGGAGTGGTCCGACCACCAACGAGGCGTGTGCGGTCAGGCCCGTGCGAGCCGGTGCCGACCTACGGTTCCCGGCAGGCGGTCAGGCGTCGGCTGTGGGCTGAGGTCAGTGTCCTGTTGCACGGAACCTTGGCAGTCTCACCGAAGCCCGAGCGCTGGCTGTGCCACGGGCCGGAGGGCGCCTCGCTACGAACGGAGTCCATCATTCGCGCGTTCCGTCGCGGCGGCCGACTCGGCGAGTGCACGGACGACGAGCAATGCCGTCCCCTCGTCGTGGATCCCTGTCGATTCCCTCTGCTCCACGATCATTTCCGCTGCCATGTGCGCCGTGGCATGCGCCAGCGAGTACTCGCCCAGGACCAGATCCCGCCCGATGATCCCGATGACAGCGTCGAGAGCGGGGACGACGTCGTACAGGTTCCTTCCATCCGCCCACACGGCTTCTCGGGCCCTCGGATCCTCACTCATGAACGAGATCTTCTCAAGGATCACGAGGCCGACCGACTGTGGGGCGGCAGTCGTGCGGACCCCTGGCCACCGACTCCACCGCGGCCGGCGGCGTGAGC
>NZ_JBHVET010000868.1:0-3191 GCF_042802135.1 Kitasatospora sp. NPDC057512 | reverse complement strand
GCGGGGATGAAGACCCGGGCGGTGCGTGACGGGGACTTCTGGGTGCTGAACGGGGTGAAGCGCTGGATCACCAACGCGGGTGTCTCGGAGTTCTATACGGTGATGGCGGTGACGGACCCGGAGAAGCGGTCGAAGGGCATCTCGGCGTTCGTGGTGGAGAAGGGCGACGAGGGCGTCTCGTTCGGTGCGCCGGAGAAGAAGCTCGGGATCAAGGGGTCGCCGACGCGTGAGGTGTACTTCGACAACGTGCGGATCCCGGCGGACCGGATGATCGGTGCGGAGGGCACGGGTTTCGCGACGGCGATGAGGACGCTGGACCACACCCGGGTGACGATCGCGGCGCAGGCGGTGGGCATCGCGCAGGGCGCGCTGGACTACGCGAAGGGCTATGTCCGGGAGCGTCGGCAGTTCGGGAAGGCGATCGCGGAGTTCCAGGGTGTGCAGTTCATGCTGGCGGACATGGCGATGAAGCTGGAGGCCGCGCGGCAGATGACGTACGTGGCGGCGGCGAAGTCGCAGCGCGGGGACGCGGATCTGACGTTCTTCGGTGCGGCGGCGAAGTGCTTCGCGTCGGACGTGGCGATGGAGGTGACCACGGACGCGGTGCAGTTGCTGGGTGGTTACGGGTACACGCGGGACTACCCGGTGGAGCGGATGATGCGGGACGCGAAGATCACGCAGATCTACGAGGGGACCAACCAGGTCCAGCGGATCGTGATGGCCCGCAACCTCCCGTAACGCGCGCAGCCACAGCCCCCGACCGCCCGTCCGCGGTCGGGGGCCGGAAAACCGTGCGACGGCGGGCGGTCGCGCTCCGTAGGCTGCCCGCCATGTCCTCCACGCCTGCCACGACGACCGCGTCCGCGCCGTCCGCCATGCTCAGCCTGGCCCCGATCACCCCCGAGAACATCGACGCCGCCCTCGCCCTGCGGGTCCGCCCCGACCAGGAGCACCTGGTGGCGCCGGTGGTGAAGTCGCTGGCCGAGGCGTACGCGTACGGGGAGACGGCCTGGCCCCGGCTGATCCTGGAGGACGGGCGGCCGGTCGGCTTCGTGATGGCCTTCTTCGACATCGTCTTCCATCCCGACCGCCCCGGCGACCGCCCCCGCTCCGGCCTGTGGCGGCTGCTGGTCGACGCCGGGCAGCAGCGCGGCGGCCACGGCCGCTTCGCCGTCGAGCAGGTCTGCGCGGAGATCCGCCGCCGCGGCGGCACCCGCGCCACCGTCACCTACCACCCGGGCCCGGACGGCCCGGCGGAGTTCTACGCCCGCCTCGGCTTCCGCCCGACCGGCGAGCTCAGCGGCGACCAGGCCGTCGCCGAACGGGAGTTGTAGGACCGCCACGGCCTGCCGCGGTCCGGCGGGTGCGTGCCGGATAGGGTCCGGGGCCATGACCGAGCCGGGCTTCCTCACCGAGACCAGGGCGTTCTACGACGCCGTCGCCACCGAGTACACCGACCGCTTCCGGGACGCGCTGGACCGCATGCCGATGGACCGGGCGATGCTGGCGCTCTTCGCCGATCTGGTCCGCGCCGAGCGGCCGGACGGCAGGACGGCCGAAGTCGGCTGCGGCCCGGGCCGGATGACCGGCCCCCTGCACGACCTCGGCGTGGACGTGCACGGGATCGACCTCTCGCCGCGGATGGTCGAGCTGGCCCGGAAGGCCCACCCGGAGGTGCCGTTCAGCGTCGGCTCGATGCTCGACCTCCCCTTCCGGGACGGGGAGTTGACCGGTGTGGTGGCCTGGTACTCGATCATCCACACCCCGGCGGAGCGGCTCCCCGAGGTGTTCGCCGAGTTCGCCCGGGTGCTCGCCCCCGGCGGCCACCTGATGCTCGCCTTCCAGGTCGGCGACCGGCCCCTGCGCCTGGAGCGGCCGTTCGGGCAGCCGGTGTCGCTGGACTTCCGCCGGCTGCGGCCGGAGCACGTCGAGGAGCTGGCCCGGGAGGCGGGCCTGCCGGTCACCTCCCGTACGGTCCGGGAGCCGGAGGGCGACGAGAAGACCCCGCAGGCCTACCTGCTGGCCCGCAAGCCGGTGGCCGGGGGCTGAGCCGGGGCCGGGGGCCACACGTGACCGGGGGCCGGACGCCAACCGTGAGGGGGCGTCAGGCGGCCGGGGCCGGCGGCTGCCCGGAGGCGGTCGCGATCACCTCGTCCAGCACCTCGCGGGAGCGGAGCAGGTCGTCGATCGTCCGGTCGATCCGCCGGCGCTCCGCGGTGAGCTCCTCGACCAGGAGCGGGGTGGCGATCTCGTTCGGGCTGCCGTCGGAGTCCCGCATGCAGGGGAGGATCTTGTAGATGGTCCGGCTGTGCAGTCCGGCCGCGAACAGCTCCTGGATGTGCACCACCCGGTCGACGGCGGCCTCCGGGTACTCCCGGTGGCCGCCCTCGGTGCGGCGGGCGGCCAGCAGGCCCTGTTGCTCGTAGTAGCGCAGCGAGCGCTCGCTCACACCCGTCCGCCGGGCCAGCTCGCCGATCCGCATGCCGTCCACCCCGTCCCGTGCCGCCGTCCCGCACTGAAGCCTGAAACCTGACATCGATGGTAGCTTCCCGGTCCCGGCATGAGGGCGGAACCGGATAACACAGCGGTGTCCGGCCCGGCCCGACCGGGGGTGACGCGCGAGGAACAGGCGGTCGTGCCATGATCCCTGCATGTCTTCCAACGTTTTCTTCGACATCGAGATCAACGGCGAGGCGGCCGGCCGGATCGTCTTCAAGCTGTACGACGAGGTCGTCCCCAAGACCGCCCGGAACTTCCGCGAGCTGGCCACCGGCCAGAACGGCTTCGGCTACGAGGGCTCCGGCTTCCACCGCGTCATCCCGGCCTTCATGCTCCAGGGTGGTGACTTCACCAACCACAACGGCACCGGCGGCAAGAGCATCTACGGCGAGAAGTTCGCGGACGAGAACTTCCAGATCAAGCACGACCGCCCGGGCCTGCTGTCGATGGCCAACGCCGGCAAGAACACCAACGGCTCGCAGTTCTTCATCACCACCATCGTCACCGACTGGCTGGACGGCAAGCACGTCGTCTTCGGCGAGGTCGTCGAGGGCCTGGACCTGGTCAAGAAGATCGAGGGCCTCGGCTCGCAGGGCGGCCGCACCTCGGCCAAGATCACCATCGCCAAGTCCGGCGTGGTCGCCTAAGCACCGCCGCCACCTGGCACGCACCGCCCCGGAGCGGGACGTCGG
>NZ_JBHVET010000867.1:0-3202 GCF_042802135.1 Kitasatospora sp. NPDC057512 | reverse complement strand
CGTTCACGCCGGGCGGGGACGGCCCGGGCTCGTCGCGGGAGTTCGCCCCCCGCCGCGACCGCGCGCGGCGCCCACCGTCACCCGGCCCGGCGGCCGCCGGTGAGGTCGGCGTCGGCGGCGGCGAGGATGCGGCCGAAGGTGTGGGCGATGAGGGGCTTGGCCAGGGCCCGGGTGAGGGCCGCGCCGAAGGGCAGGCGGACCTGGAAGGTGGTCGTCCACGCGACCTCCGTCCCGCCGGCGACCTCGGTGAAGGTCATCCGGCCGAGTTCGTGCCGGGACGGCGGCAGGCTGCGCTCGACCGTGTAGTCGAAGCCGCGCGGCCGGTCGTAGGTGGTGACCCGCTCGCGGAACCAGCCGATCGCCCAGGTGTGCACCCGCACCGCGCCCACGCCGTAGGGCGTTCCGGCGCCCGGCCGGGCCAGGCGGGCCCGGAGGATGAGCGGGGAGCGGGTGTAGTTGGTGGTGGTGGCGCACCAGTCGAAGACGTCCTCGATCGGTGCGGCGATGACGCGTCGGACGGTCAGGGTCTCCATGGTCATGTCCCCTCTCTCGGTCGGCAGCGGCACCGGCTGCGGCGGCCGCACTCGACAGGTGGACCGGGGAGCCGTCGGAAACGTGACATCGGAGCCGACCCCTCCCGGAGCACCTCACCGATCGCCGAAATCTATCGTAGCTGCTACGGTCGTAGGTATGACGAAAGAAACCGATGCCCAGTCCACCGTGACCGAGCTCCGGATGCCCCTCGACACCAAGATCGTCATCTGGGCCTTCTGCGCCGCGGTCGGCGCCGGCCTCGGCTTCGCCGTCCCGTGGCTGCTCCAGTTCGCCGCCCGGCACCCGATCCCCTACGCGGACACCGTGCGGTTCCTGGGCTCGTTCACCTCCCCGGCCATGGTGGTCGGCCGGCCGGTGGCGCTCGCCGCCGTCGGGCTCGTGGTCGGGATGTTCGTCACCTACCACGCCGCCACGCTGCGCATCTCGGACGAGAGCATCACCATCATCGAAGGCGACGACAGCCGGGTGATCGCCCGGGACCAGGTCGGCGGCGTCTTCCGCCACGGCGGCAAGGTGCGGATCGAGTCACCGGTCGGTCGCGTCCTCTTCGACGACGACGTCGAGGGTGGGAAGGCGGCCATCGCCTCGGCCTTCCGCCGCCACGGCTACCCCTGGGAAGGCGCCTGATCCCCCGGGTGCCCCATGTGGCAGATTGACCGGACGGCCCCGCCCCGGGCCCCGTGATCGAGAACCGAGGTCTCCCGTGTCCGCAGACAACGCCGCGCCGTACCGACCCGCGCCGCGCACGGTCGTCGAGGCCTGCTTCGACCCGCAGGGCACGGCCCCCCTCGACTACGTCTACGACGTCGCGGCGGCGGCCGGCCTGGCGGACCAGCCGGTGCGGCTGGCCGTACGGCGGCTGGAGGCGGCGGGCGTCCTGCGGCAGGAGGGGCGGGGCCGCAAGGGCCGGCTCGTCCTGACCGACGCGGGCAGGCTCCGCTCGGACCTGGACGTCCGCTTCGTCGCGCTCGCCTACGCGCAGGACGCCGGGCTCGTCCCCTGGGACGGGCTGTGGCGCCTCTACACCTTCTCCGTCCCCGAGCGGCACCGGTCGGAACGCGACGCCCTGCGCACCGCGCTGACCCGGCTCGGCGCCGCCCCGCTCGCGCCCGGCGCCTACGTCAGCCCGCACGACCTGCTCGACGAACTGGCCGCCGAGGCCTCGGCGGCGACCGTCGACGCCTACCTGGTCACGGCGGAGGCCACCCGCCTGACCGGCCGGGGCCTCACCGGCCCCGCCGCCACCGCGGAACATCTCTGGCCCGCGGCCGGGACGGTCGAGGCCTACCGGCCCCTCGCCGACGCACTGGCCGAGGAACCCCTCGGCCCCGACCGCGGCTCCGTCGAACTCGTCGCCACCGCGCTGCGCCTGGCCGAGGCCTTCACCCACGCCCTGGAGCTCGACCCGCTCCTCCCCCCGGAGCTGCGGCCCGCCCCGTGGCCGCCGGCCGGAGTCCGGCGCGACTTCCACCAGGCCTGGACGGCGATCCGCGGCCGCACCCCCGACCTCTCGCTCTTCCGGGTCTTCGACACGGAACCGGAAGACCACGAGCCGGAACAACACCTGTCCGCCTGATATTCACCCGGACGGACGTGATTCCGAATTCCCGGATCGCCCGTATGTCCTAGGCCTGATATATCGAATACATGCTCGAAGAATACGACAAGGTATTGGTGTCGGGCGGATTGGGTTTCGTCGGAAGGCACCTGACCAGCGCCCTTCTCTTTCTCGGGAAAGAGGTGGCGATCATCGACAACGCCCGGACCGCGACGAGCATCTCGGCGCCGTCCGGGACCACCCTGCACCTGCTGGACATCCGCGAGGTCGATGCCGTCGCCGAGGCCGTGGACGACGCCGACCTGGTCTTCCACGTCGCCGCGAACGCGAACGGCACACTGTCGGTGACGCAGCCGCGCCTCGACTTCGAGATCAACGCACTCGGCACACTGATCTTCGCCGAGGCCCTCCTCAAGGCGTCCGTCCGCCGGGTCGTCTACGTCTCGTCCGCGTCCGTGTACGGAACGCCCCGGAAATTCCCCATGGACGAGGACCACCCGACCCGCCCCTTCGTCCCGTACGGCGCGTCGAAGCTCAGCGGCGAGATCACCTGCCTGGCGCTCCACCGCGCCTGCGGTCTGCCGGTGGTGGTCGGCCGCCCGTTCTGCGTCTACGGGCCGGGCGAGAACCCGCACGAGGCGATGGTCGAGGTCGGCCGGTTCCTGCGCTGGCACCTCAACCACCAGCCCATCCAGATCGTGGGCGACATCGACCGGAAGACCCGCGACTTCGTCCACGTGACCGACCTGGTCCAGGGGCTGCTGACGATCGCTGACCGGGCCGAACTGGGCGAGGTGTTCAACATCGGCTCCGGCACGGAGGTCTCGATGCGCGACCTCGTCAACACGATCGGGGAGGCCACCGGCGTCACGCCCGAGGTCAGCGTGATCCCGGAGATCGAGGACGACACCTACCGGCTGGTCGGCGACATCTCCAAGCTCCAGGGCCTCGGCTACCGGCCGGCGGTCTCGCTCGCCGAGGGGGTGCGCGACCTGGCCGACCACCTCGGCGCGAACCCGGAGCTCCCCGGCAGCCCGACCATCTTCTCCCGCGGCCAGCACGGCGAGTCCTGAGCCCGCCGCCCCGGTC
>NZ_JBHVET010000866.1:0-3207 GCF_042802135.1 Kitasatospora sp. NPDC057512 | reverse complement strand
CGCCTGGGCCGCCGGCACCCCGCACCTCCTGAACGTCGCCGCCAGCCGCGCCAAACGCCGCCTCTACGTCGTCGGCGACCGCGCCCTGTGGGCCCCGCTGCTCCACTTCGACGTCCTGGCCGCCGAACTCCCCGCCTACGACCACGTCCGCGACCGCGACACCTGGCCCCTCGACGGCCCCGGCGGCGCTTCCGGCGGCTGAGCGTGCGGGCCCGGGGCGGTCCCGCGCCCGGGCGTCAGAACACCGGTGGCCGCCCCAGTCGGGTCATCCGCCACACCGTGGCCCACCGCATCGGGCGCCGGGGCGGGCACGGGGTGCGCACGCCCTCCAGGAAGCCGGTCCACCAGGCGCGCAGCCCGGCCGCGGGCGGGCGGCGGGAGAGGGTGTACAGCGACCAGGAGGCCAGGTACGGCGGCACCAGGACGGCGGGCAGCCGGCGCTTGGCCGGCCAGACGCGGTTGCGGGCCGTCAGCCGGTAGTAGGCGGCGTGCCGGGCGGGCTCGGTCCGGGGGTGTTGGAGCAGCAGGTCGGCCCGGTAGCGGATCGACCAGCCGGCGTCGAGGACGCGCCAGGCGAAGTCCGTCTCCTCGTGGGCGTAGAAGAACCGCGACGGGAAGCCGCCGACCCGGTCGATGGCGCTCATCCGGATCGCGTGGCCGCCGCCCAGGAAGGTGGTGACCTCACCGGAGCGCAGGGCGCCGGAGGCTCCCGGGCGTGGGACGTGGCGGCGCTGGGTGTGCGCGCTCCCGTCCGCGACCCGGAAGCCGACCACGCCGAGGCGCCGCTCCCGCTCGAACGCCTCCCGGACCAGCCGGAAGGTGTCGGTGCGGGGCAGGAGGCCGTCGTCGTCCAGGTTCACCACCACGTCCACGCCGCCGAGTTCGCGCAGCCGTAGGGCGCCGAGGTTGCGGCCACCGGGGATGCCGAGGTTCTCCGGCAGCTCCACCGCGTCCACCCAGTCCGGGAGCGGCGGCAGCCGCACGCCCTGCCCGATCACCACGACCCGGGCGGCCTCGCCCTCCTGGGCGGCCACCGAGTCGAGGAGCGCGCCCAGCTCCCGGGGCCGGTCGCCCATCGTCAGTACCACCACGCCCAGCCCGAGGCCCATCCGCACCCGCTTCCGTCGAGGAATCCCGCAGATCCGGTGCAACGACCGGCCCGGCTCGGAGGTCACGTATGGATGTGAGCGAATGTTGGTACGGAGGCGAACGCTTGGAAGAAACCGTTCGTTCGGTTTCTCGGGCGCGGGAGCGGGTGTGCCGGAGGCCGATCCACCGGGGAGGCCGAGGCGTGCGGTCACCCACGGGGCGGTGGGGCCTGACGGGGTGTGGGGAGGGGGAGTGGTTGGCGGGATTCCTCGGCATCGTCTTGTCGGCCGTGGGTGGGGCGAAGCTAAGATACGGGGTGTTTGGTTTTGTTTTCCGGGAGCTCAGGGCGGGGTGGTTTCGGTGGTACGGCAGGAACGGGCGCTCCGGACACGTCGGCTGATCCTGGAGGCGGCGGCCTCGGTCTTCGACGAGTTCGGGTACGAGGGCGCGACCATCGGTGAGGTGGTCTCCCGGGCCGGTGTGACGCGCGGTGCGGTGTATTTCCATTTCGCCTCGAAGCGCGATCTGGCGCAGGGTGTGGTGGAGGAGCAGTTCGTCCAGGACGGAGTTCCCGAACGCAGCTGCAAGCTCCAGGAGTTCGTGGACACCGGGATGGTGGTGGCGTACCTGATGCCGCGTGACCCGCTGCTCAGCGCGGGGGCCCGGCTGTCGCTCGGGCAGGACCTCTTCGACGATCTGGGCGGCGGCGCCATCCCCGGCTGGATCAGCCGGTTCGAGGCACTGCTGGTCGCGGCCGGCGAGCGCGGCGAGCTGCTCCCGCACGTCGTGCCGGCGGACACCGCGTGGCTGCTCGTCGCCGCGTGGACGGGGGTGCAGATCCAGTCCCAGAAGCTCTGCGGCCGGGCCGACCTGGAGCTGCGGGTGTCCGCGCTGTACCAGCACCTGATGCCGAGCATCGCGGTGCCGGGCGTGCTGGGCTCGCTGCAGATGGGGCCGAACCGCGGCGCCCAGGTGGTGGCCGAGGCCGCGGCGGCCCGTGCGGCGGCGGAGGGCGACCCGGAAGGCGGTGACTCGGACCGCGATCCCGACGGTGCGGGCGGCATCGTGCGCGCCGGGGCGCAGACGGAGGTCGGCGTGGGCTGACGATGGCTCACCGGCCCTCCCGCCTGCGGGAATCCGGGCGGGCCTGGGTGTGGGAGTGGGCGCGGGAGCGGGCGAATCGGCGGCGACGGGACCACGGGGGTCCGGCGCCGCCTTTGGTTTGCCCGGACGCGATCACACGGTGCGGCGGTGGCACTGCCGAGGGTGGCGGGCCGCAACGCCTGCGCAAAACAAACAGCACGTTCGGTTTTGTATTGACAAACCGCGCGTCCTGTTTTTGACTGGTAGCAGTTGACCCAGGGTGTCGACCCGGGTGCCGGCCGTGGCCGGGGAGGCTGCGGCGTTCCGTGTGATTGGGGTGGTCATCGTGGAAATTCGGGTGCTCGGGGCGCTGGACGTCCGGGTGTGCGGGATGTCGGTGGTGCCGTCGGCGCCGAAGCCCCGGCAGGTGCTGGGACTGCTGGCGCTGCGGGCGGACCAGGTGGTGTCGGCCGGGGTGCTCGCCGACGAGCTGTGGTCCGGCCGTCCGCCGCGCAGCGCGCGCACCACCGTGCAGACGTACGTGCTCCAGCTGCGCGACCTCATCGACCGGGCGCTCGCGACGGCCGGTACGGCGCAAGGGGTGTCCTGCGCCAAGGACGTCCTGGTGACCTCGCCGGGCGGCTACATGCTCAACAGCGGCGGCGGGCTGACGGACCTCCGGGAGTTCGAGCGCCTCGCCGGAACCGGCTACCGGGCGATGGACGGCGAGGACTACCCGGGGGCGGCCCGGCTGCTTGGCGAGGCGCTCGCGCTGTGGCGCGGTCCGGCCTTCGCGGACGTCCCGGTCGGCGGTCAACTCGCCGTCGAGGCCCGGCGGTTGGAGGAGACCAGGCTCTGCGCGCTGGACCAGCGGATCGAGGCCGACCTGCGCCTCGGCCGGCACCGCGTACTGCTCGCCGAACTCACCGTCCTGGTCGACCGCTACCGCACCCACGAGAGCCTGCACGGCCAGTACATGGTCGCGCTGCACCGCTCCGGCCGCCGGGGCGAGGCGCTGGAGGCCTACCAGCGCCT
>NZ_JBHVET010000865.1:0-3212 GCF_042802135.1 Kitasatospora sp. NPDC057512 | reverse complement strand
GGCCGGGCCGACGACCAGGTGAAGGTGCGCGGCTTCCGGATCGAACCCGGCGAGATCGAGGCGGCCCTGGCGGAGCACCCGCAGGTCCGCGAGGTCGCCGTGCTCGCCCGGCGCGACCGGGCCGACGACACCCGGCTGGTCGCCTACCTGGTGCCGGAGGCCGGCGCCGCGGCCGAGCCGGAGGACCTCCGCGCCCGGCTGCGGGAGCGGCTGCCGGAGCACATGGTGCCGGCCGCGTTCGTCGCCCTGGAGAGGCTGCCGCTGACCGTCAACGGCAAGCTGGACCGGCGCGCCCTGCCCGAGCCCGAGTTCGCCGGGGCCCGGGCCGGTCGGGCGGCGCGGACCCCGCAGGAGCAGGTCCTCGCCGGGCTGTTCGGCGAGGTGCTGGGCGTGACCGGGGTCGGGGCCGACGACGACTTCTTCGAGCTCGGCGGGCACTCCCTGCTCGCCACCCGGCTGGTGGCCCGGGTGCGCGCGACCCTCGGTGTGGAACTGGAGCTGCGCAGCCTGTTCGAGACGCCGACGGTGGCCGGGCTGGCCGCCGGCCTGGGCGGCGCCGACCGGGCCCGGCTCGCGCTGGGCCGCTCGGAACGACCCGAGCGGATCCCGCTGTCGTACGCCCAGCGGCGGCTGTGGTTCGTCGACCAGCTGGAGGGGGCCGGCGCGATGTACCACATCCCGCTGGCCTGGCGCCTGACCGGCGACCTGGACCCGGAGGCGCTGCGGACGGCGCTCGGGGACGTCGTCGCCCGCCACGAGAGCCTGCGGACGGCCTTCCCCCAGGTCGACGGGGTGCCGTACCAGCTGGTCCTGGACGCCGAGGAGGCCAGCCCGCTCCTGCCCGTCACACCGGTCGACGAACCCGGCCTGGCCGCGGCGCTGACCGAGGCGGTGGGGCGCGGATTCGACCTGGCGGCCGAGGCACCCGTGCGCGCCGAGCTGTTCCGGCTGGCGCCGGACGAGCACGTGCTGCTGGTGGTGATCCACCACATCGCGGGCGACGCCTGGTCGCTGGGCCTGGTGTCCGCCGACCTGTCCACCGCGTACGCGGCGCGGCTGCGCGGCGAGCAACCCCGCTGGGCGGACCTGCCGGTGCAGTACGCCGACTACACCCTCTGGCACGACCGGCTGCTCGGGGACCGGACCGACCCCGGGAGCCTCTTCGCCCGGCAGGCGGACTACTGGACCGGGCAGCTGGCCGGCCTGCCGGAGCAGATCCGGCTGCCCGCCGACCGGCCCCGCCCCACGGCCGTCTCCAGCCGGGGCGGACACCTCGCCGTCGAACTGGACGCCGAACTGCACGACGCGCTCCTCCGGCTCGGCCGGGAGCGCGGCGCCAGCCTGTTCATGGTGCTCCAGGCGGGCCTCTCCGCGCTGCTCACCAAGCTGGGCGCGGGCGAGGACGTCCCCATCGGCAGCCTGATCGCGGGGCGGACCGACGAGGCGCTGGACGAGCTGGTCGGGTTCTTCGTCAACACCCTGGTGCTGCGCACCGACACCGGCGGCGACCCGACCTTCGCCGAACTGCTCGGCCGGGTCCGGGACACCGCGCTGGCCGGCTACGCCCACCAGGAACTGCCCTTCGAGCACCTGGTCGAGGCCCTCAACCCGGCCCGGTCGCTCGCCCGCCAGCCGCTGTTCCAGACCCTGCTCGCGCTGCAGAACGCCCCGCGTTCCGCCTTCGACCTGCCCGGCCTCAGCTCCGAGATCCTGCTGGTGCAGTCGCCGACCGCGATGTTCGACCTCTCGTTCCACCTGGTGGAGCGCGGCGGTACCGGCGGGGCGTCCGCGGGGATCACCGGCCACGTCGAGTACGCCACCGACCTGTTCGACCGGGCCACCGTGGAGGCGCTGGTCGCCCGCTGGCTGCGGCTGCTCACCGCGGCGGCGGCCGAACCGGACCGGCCGCTGAGCCGGATCGACGTCCTCACCGCCGAGGAACGGCACGAGCTGCTGGTCGCGGGCAACGACACCGCCCGTCCGGTCGCCGCGACCGGCCTGCCCGCGCTGTTCGAATCCTGGGCCCGCGCCACCCCGGAGGCCGAGGCGGTGGTGTTCGAGGAGACCGTGCTCACGTACGGCGAGCTGAACGCCCGGGCCAACCGGCTGGCCCACGCGCTGATCGCGCGCGGGGTGGGGCCGGAGCGGATCGTCGCCCTGCGCCTGCCGCGCTCGGCGGAGCTGGTGGTCGCCGTCCTCGCGGTGCTCAAGACCGGCGCCGCGTACCTGCCGGTCGACCCGGACTACCCGGCCGCCCGGATCGCGTACATGCTGGAGGACGCCCGGCCGGCCGTGGTGCTCGACGACCTCGCGGCCGTCCACGCGCCCGCGACGTTCCCGGAGACCGACCCGTCGGTGCCGCAGGACCCCGGGCACCCGGCGTACGTCATCTACACGTCCGGCTCGACCGGGCGGCCCAAGGGCGTCGTGATGCCCTCCGGCGCCCTGGCGAACCTGCTGCACTGGCACCACCGCGCCGTCGGCGGCGAACCGGGCACCCGCACCGCGCAGTTCACCGCGCTGAGCTTCGACGTCTCGGTGCAGGAGACGCTGTCCGCGCTGCTGTTCGGCAAGACCCTGGTGGTGCCGACGGAGGAGCAGCGCCGCAGCGCCGAACTCCTGGCCGGCTGGCTGGAACGGCACCGGGTGGCGGAGCTCTTCGCTCCCAACCTGGTGATCGAGGCCCTCGCGGAGGCGGCCGAGGACCACGGGCGGGACCTGCCGGACCTGCGGTTGATCGCGCAGGCGGGCGAGGCGATGCGGCTCGGCGGCGGACTGCGCCGCCTCCAGACGCGCGGGCACGGGCGGGTGCTGCACAACCACTACGGTCCGGCCGAGACCCATGTGATCACCGCCTTCGCGCTGCCGGCCGACCCGGCGGACTGCCCGCTGCCGGTGCCGATCGGCCGTCCGATCGCCAACTGCCGGGTCTACGTGCTGGATTCGGCTCTGCGTCCGGTCGCCCCCGGCGTCACGGGAGAGCTGTACCTGGCCGGGGCGGGCCTGGCCCGTGGCTACCTGAACCGGCCGGGGCTGACGGCGGGCCGCTTCGTCGCCGATCCGTACGGTCCGGCGGGCAGCCGGATGTACCGCACCGGCGACCTGGTGCGCCGACGCGCCGACGGTGAGCTGGAGTTCGCCGGGCGGGCGGACGACCAGGTGAAGGTGCGCGGTTTCCGGATCGAACCCGGCGAGATCGAGGCGGAGCTGGC
>NZ_JBHVET010000864.1:0-3225 GCF_042802135.1 Kitasatospora sp. NPDC057512 | reverse complement strand
GGATGGCGGTATCGCCATCCCGCCCCCGTCGCGTGGTTCAGATGAGGTGGTCGAACTCGCCGGCCTTGGCGCTGAGAAGGAAAACCCGGAGCTTGGTGGTCGAGGTGGTGATGATGGTGGAAGGGTCGTCCGACTCCCGGAGGTAACGGAGTTCGTCGGCTCCGACTGCGAGTTGAACGCAGTTGCCGCCCTCGTTCGATCCACTGAACGATGACTTTTGCCAACGGAGTTCGGACATTGGGCGCCTTTCAAGCTTGCAACAAGTAGAGAAGATGTCGAATGAGTCCCCACGAGTCGCGTGAGGAGGGCGTCGTCAGGGACTGGTCGACAGGTGGCAAGGCCAGCTCGCTCAGCTGGTTGAAGGTCCTACGGTAGATCTCGATCGAATGCTGGTCGCCAAGATACTCGGTGTGGCTTGGGTGATCCACGACGACCGTGGAGAGCGCCTGAGCTCCGGGATCGAATAGCACGAACGGGCCGGTGGAGGGCGGCTTCTGCGCGGCGGTGAACGGCAAGACTTGAATGCTGATGTTCGGCAGCTCAGAGATTTCCAGCAGGTGCACAAGCTGCTGCCTCATGACTGCATCGCCAGGGAATCGCATTCGCAACGCTGTCTCATGGATGACGAATCGGAACTCGCGGCGTGGCAAGTCTGTGAGAATGCGCTGCCGTTGCTTTCGGAACTCGATCTCGGCTTCGACATCCAACTTACGATGCTGGTCGGCATCTTCGAAGATCGCTTCGATGTAGGCAGGCACCTGGAGAAGACCAGGGACGTAGAACGTCTCGAAGTTGTCCATCGAGGCTGCGCTGTGATCGGCTTCTGCGAGATCAAGTAGCAGGGTCGGAACCCGGTCGGCGAAGTTGGTCCACCAGCCCTTCCCACTGCTCCGCCCCATATCGGCGAGCTTTGCGCGGTAGGCCGGGTCTGTGCAGCCGTACGCATCGAGCCAGGTCTCAAGGCGTTCGGGGTTGAGGGTGATCCGACCGGCTTCGGTGTGGCTCACCGCCGGACCCTTCATCCCTACAAGCGCGCCGGCCTCCGGCGCGGACAACCCGGCTGCCGTGCGCAGGCGTTGCAGTTCCTCGCCGAAACGCCGTTGACGCTGGCTGATCGGCCCCTTGTATGCCACTGGCGGTCCCTCCTCGTCGGTGAAGTGTTTCGCATGGGGTGGGTGGCTTGCCAGCGCGATTGTATGCATCGTTGCTAGTTCGATTGCATGGATGGCATCCGATCCCCTACCGTCAGTGTTGCACCGATCACACGGTGAAGCGTCACCTTCGTCGATTCCCCTCTTCCTCCCCTGGGGTCTCTCATGCGTGCCTGCAACCTTCCGGACTGCTCCACCGCTCGTACCGAGCTCACCGACCTCCTCGCGTCGGCCGGGTGGCGACCGTCCGTCATCTCCGACGCCGAACTCGCCCTCCACGAAGTCTTCGTCAACGCCTGGCGGCACGGTGGCACCCCTGCGCCCATGGTCGTGCTGGCCCTCACCGGCCCCCGTCTGCGGGTCTCGGTCGCCGACAACAACCCGATCTTCCCCACCGTCCACCTCCCCACGGACCCGCTCGCCTCCTCCGGCCGGGGCCTCTTCCTCGTCCGTGCCCTCACCCACCGCCTCGGCGCCGAGCCCCGCAAGACGGGCAAGGTCGTCTGGTTCGAACTGGAGGCCTCCGCGTGAACCGCCGCCGCTTCCCCATGCAGCCCACCGACCCCCGCATCCGGGGCTACACCGAGGACCAGGTTCGCATCCTCCTCGCCGAACTCCAGGAGCGCGGCCGCGCGTTCGGCCTGCTCTTCCCCTCCGCCACCACGGACACGACCATGGACGGCCGCGTCCTGGTCGCCTTCAACACGGCGCCGGCGTCGACCTTGATGAACCTCCTCACCCTCCTCTTCGACGCCGACCGCGAGCGCTCGTGCGGGTCCTGACCGCCGCCGCCTTCCTCTCCCTCCTCGCCCTGGCGTTCGCCACCGTCGCCCTGGGCGTCGTCACCACGCTCAAGCTTGCAAAGCCCGCCCAAGAGGAGACCTGACGTGCCCGACCCCGTCCTCGACCCGGCCGCCGACCCCGACGTCGCCAACGCCCTCGCCGCCTCCCACTACGCCGTCGCCGCGGCCTTCAACTCCCTCTTCGGCGTCGCCGTCGCCCCGCCCGTCCCCGACGACTTCGACTGGCCCAGGCTCGAAACCTTCGTCCACGACCTCGGCTTCGCCGCCGACGACTCCGACACCGCCCTCAACCTCTACCGCCTGCTCTTCGCCGTCCAGCGCGTCGCCTACCGTGAGGCCGCCGGCCGCAACTCGCCGTGGCAGGCCACCCGCCTGAACCCCCGCGCCCCCGAAGGACCGGGCCCGCAGTAGACGGCCGCGCCGCAGCCGGCTGGCAGCATGTCCCCATGAACGCAGTGGACTTCGGCGACTTCGTCGTTCGGCGCGGCACCGAGTCGGATGCGGACGCGCTGATCCGTATCGACTCGGTCGCCCTCGGAGGCGACGAGGAGCGGGCGGCGAGCATCCGCAGGTGGTGCCAGCAGGGCCAAGCCCCGGTCCTTGTGGCCGAAGACGCGTCCGGCCTCCTCGGCTACTGCGTCACCGAGTACACGTTCTTCGAGCAGGGCTTCGTCACGATGCTGATGGTCTCGTCCTCCGCGCGCGGCAGGGGCGTCGGCCGTCGGCTGCTGGACGCCGTGGCGGCCTCCTGCGAGACCCCGAGGCTGTTCACCTCGACCAACGTCTCCAACCAGCCGATGCGGCGGCTCCTGCACCGGGCCGGGTGGCAGCCGGTCGGCCTCGTCCAGGGCCTCGACGAGGGCGATCCGGAACTGTTCCACCTGTACCGGCCGCAGGCGTCCCCGCCGGGTCCTCCCTCGCGGACAGAGGCCGAGGCCGAGGCAGGGGCCCGCCTCGACAGCGCCTGGGAGTGGTGGAGCGCCGCCATCGAGGACGCCCAGGAGGGCCACTGGATCCGCACCCCCGTCGAGCGCCGGGTGCTGGACGACCTCGCCGCCGCGACCGTCGGACTCGGGTACCTGGACCCGTCCGTCGAACTCCCCCTGCGCAACCGCCTCTGCCGCATCGCCACCTGGGCGGGCGCGGTGCGGCTCGCCGCCCGGGCCGGTGGGTGGGAGCTCGCCCCCGTCACCGGAGCGACCCCGCCCCGCCCGGCGGGGATGGCCGAACTGCTCTCTGCCGTCCACGCGGTGGGGGAGCAGGGCGAGGCC
>NZ_JBHVET010000863.1:0-3226 GCF_042802135.1 Kitasatospora sp. NPDC057512 | reverse complement strand
GCTCAGCGCGGCACCGCGCAGCCCGGCGGGCCGACGGCGCAGCCGACCGGGCCGCTGGCCGGCCCGCCGGCCCAGGCGCCGCGCCCCGCCAAGGAGCCGAAGCAGCCGGGCCTGTGGCTGGAGGCGTTCATGGACGGCATCAAGGGGACCGGGCCGAGCCCGTCCGGACCGGCGGGCGCCGGGCGGGCGCCGGAGGCCGGGCACCCGAACGCCGGGCGCGCCACGGACGCTGATCAGACGGGTGCCGGACGCACCAGCGCCGCACACACCAGTGAAGAGACGGCAGGGAAGGGCGAGCAGTGATTCCGCACCGCAGCAACATGGACTGGATCCTCAACGACCTCGCGCACAGCGTCCCGTGCGTGCGCCACGTCATCGTGCTGTCCGCCGACGGCCTGCGGATCGCCCAGTACGGCACCGACCCGGACACCGCCGACCGCCTCGCCGCCGCCTGTGCCGGGCTGCAGAGCCTGGCCGGCGCGATCGGCCACGAGTTCCCGCACGGCGACGGCTCGATGCGGCTGGTGGTGATCGAGGTGGACGGCGGCTACTTCTACCTGATGGCCGCCAGTGACCGCGCGTACCTCGCGGTGCTCGCCGACGAGGGCGTGGACGCCGGGCTGGTGAGCCACCAGATGCGCGACCTGGTCGCCCGGATCGGCGAGCACCTGTCCACGCCGCCGCGCAACCCCGAGGTGGTCGCGTGAACCGCCGTCCGTCCCGCCCTGCCGCGCCGGGCTCCGGCGGCGGGACGGGCACATGAACGAGCACAGTGAGGCGGTGGCATGACGGCCGCGCAGGGCGGCTGGGACGGCCCCGAGCCCGACCGGCTGTACGTCATCACCCGGGGCCGCAGCGGCCCCTCGGGGCCGGGGGTCTTCGACCTGGTCACCCTGATCGTCTCCCGCGCGGAGCCGACCCCCGCCCACCAGCCGGAGCACGCCGCGATCCTGCGGCTGTGCCGCTCCCCGCTCTCGGTCGCGGAGGTCTCCGCCTACCTGGAACTCCCCGTCAGCGTGGTGATCGTGCTGCTGGCGGACCTGCTCGACGACGGGCTGATCGAGGCCCGCAGCGCCGCCGTGCCCGCGGCGGAACTCCCCGACCGTGCCCTGTTGGAGGCGGTGATCCATGGACTTCAGCGGCTCTGACTCGGTGGTCGGGCCGGCCGGGGCGGACCTGCTGCCGGACTCCGTCACCACGGCGGTCAAGGTGGTGGTGGTCGGCGGCTTCGGCGTCGGCAAGACGACGCTGGTCAGCGCGGTCAGCGAGATCCGCCCGCTGACCACCGAGGAGACCATGACCCAGGCCGGCGTCGGGGTGGACGACCCGACCGGGGTCGAGCAGAAGACCTCCACCACCGTGGCCATGGACTTCGGCCGGATCAGCATCAGCGACCGGCTCGTGCTGTACGTCTTCGGCACCCCCGGCCAGGAGCGGTTCTGGTTCCTCTGGAACGGCCTGTTCGAGGGCGCCCTGGGCGCGGTGGTGCTGGTGGACACCCGCCGGCTGGAGGTCAGCTTCGAGGTGATCGGGCGGCTGGAGGAGCGCGGCGTGCCCTTCGTGGTGGCCGTCAACAGCTTCCCGGAGGCCCCGGCCGTCCCGCTCGACGAGCTGCGGAGCGCGCTGGACCTGCCGTCCGAGGTGCCGATCGTCAGCTGCGACGCACGCAGCCGGGAGTCCAGCCGGGACACCCTGATGACCCTGATGCACTACCTGTACGAGCTGGCCGTCCCGGCCACCGGCTGAGCCGGCACCCGCGTCGGCTCGCCCGCCACCCGCCGCCCACCACCCGCCCCTAGCCCGTCCGCCCGTCCGCTCGTCACCGAACCCCACCCGCGACCGGAGACCCCGTGACCACCCCGATCCCCGAACCCGCCGGCCCCGTCCCCGCACCGGCCACCGCCCCGCCGCCCGGCTGCCCGGCCCACGCGGGCGGCGGCATCGCCCCGACCGGCCCCGGCGGCCTGCGCCGCCTGTACGGCCCGGAGGCCGAGACCGACCCGATGGGCCTGTACGACAAGCTGCGCGCCGAGCACGGCGAGGTGGCCCCGGTGCTGCTGCACGGCGACCACCCGGCCTGGCTGGTGCTCGGCCACGGCACCAACATCACCGTGATGCGCACCCCCTCGCTGTTCTCCCGGGACTCGCGCCTGTGGAACGCCTTCCGCAACAACGAGGTCCCGGCCGACTCCCCGCTGCTGCCGGTGGTCGCCTGGCAGCCGATCTGCGTGTTCGCGGACGGCGACGAGCACCGCCGGCTGCGCGGCGCCCTGCTGGACGGCCTGAACGGCTTCGACCGGCGCGGCATCCGCCGCCACGTCCGCCGCTTCACCACCGACCTGGTCCAGGTGGTCGGGCCGACCGGCCACGCCGAGCTGATCTCCCAGTTCGCCGAGCACCTGCCGATGCTGGTGATGACCAAACTGCTCGGCATGCCGGACGAGTACGGACCGCAGCTGGTGACCGCCGCCCGGGACCTGATGAAGGGCACCGAGACGGCGATCGCCAGCAACGAGTACGTGGTCGCCGGTCTGCGCCGGACCATCGCCCTCAAGCGCGAGCACCCCGGCGACGACCTGACCAGCCGTCTGCTGGCGCACCCGGCCGGGCTGACCGAGGACGAGGTGATGGAGCACCTGCGGGTGGTGCTGCTGGCCGCGAACGAGACGACCGTCAACCTGATCGCCGACTCGCTGAAGATGGTGCTCACCGACCCGCGCTTCCGCGCCCACCTCTCCGGCGGCCAGATGACCCTGGGCGAGGCGCTGGACCAGGTGCTCTGGGACTCCCCGCCGATGTCCCTGGTGGCCGGCCGCTGGGCGACCGCCGACACCGAGCTGGGCGGTCAGCAGGTCCGGGCCGGGGACCTGCTGCTGCTCGGGCTCGCGGCGGCCAACGTCGACCCGGTGGTCCGCCCCGACCTGGCGGCCCCGCTGTACGGCAACCGCTCCCACCTGTCCTTCGGCGCCGGGCCGCACGAGTGCCCCGGCCAGGACATCGGGCGGCACGTCGCCGAGGCCGGGATCGACATCCTGCTCACCCTGCTGCCGGACGTCCGGCTCGCGGTGCCCGAGGAGGAGCTGGTCTGGAGCTCGGCCTGGATCTCCCGTCACCTGACGGCGCTGCCGGTGGAGTTCACCGCCCGCGACATCGAGCCGGACCCGCTCTCGGTGGCGGAGGCGGTGCTGGCGGAGGCCGACGCGAAGGCGGATGCGGAGGCCGGGGC